>JAEYVD010000863.1 GCA_023432075.1 Pseudomonadota bacterium
CGATCATGAGGGTGTCCTGTGTGTCATGGCGCCGCGGGCAAGCGCCCGCGGATGGAAGGGCCATGATAGCGGCGCACACCGGACGGATGCCTGAATACCCGGGGGGCGGATGCGGGTTTCTCCGCAGCCCCCCTGGCGCGCCGCGCGTTTCAGACGGCGCCCGGACGCGGGCTGCGCGGCAGGCGCCACGTCCAGTTCAGGCTGACTGCGGCCGCGGCCAGGAAGATCAGCGCCACGCCCGCGATCTGCGAGGCGTCCATGCGGTGGCCGTAGACCACGAAGTCGAGCAGGATGGCGACGGCCGGATAGATGAAACTGAGCGCGGCGGTGGACGTAGTGGGCAGCTTCTGGATGGCCGAGTACATCAGGATGTACATGAGGCACGTGTGGATCAGACCCAGCGCCACCAGGTAGCCCCATTGCACCGGCTGGGCGGGCAGGGCATTGAAGTCGGCCATCGGCAGCAGCATGATCGCGCCCAGCGTCACCTGCACCAGCGCCAGCACTTGCGGGGCGATGCCCTTCAGGCGCTTCACGATGATGGCGGTGATGCCATACAAGGCTGCCGCGCCCAGGCCCAGCATCAGGCCGGTCAGATAGGCGCCGCCGCCCGAGGCCCCGCCATCGCCCAGCCGCAGCACCAGCAGCAGGCCGGCGAACGCGACGAGAGACCACGCGACCTTGCCGCGCGAGGGGCGCTCGCCCAGGAACAGCACGCCCAATCCGATCAGGAAGAACGGCTGCACGTTGTAGACGGCGGTGGCCAGCGAAATGGACGCCAGGCGATAGGCCGAGAACAGCAGCACCCAGTTCAGCACCAGCGCGGCGCCGGCGGCCAGCGCCAGGGCAAGCGTTTTCGGGGTAAAAAGTCCCGGCTTGAGCAGGCCGCGCGCCCAGCAGTACACAAAGAGCGACAGGGCGCCAAACACGCAGCGAAAGAAAACGACGTTCCAGGCGCTTTGCCCGGACTCCAGAACGAAGACGCCGAGCGTGCCCGACAGGGTCATGGCGGCCGCCATCTGCGCGAGACCCGTGCGTTCGGTCGAGGGGATCATGATGGTTCTCCAAAGGCCATCTGGCCAGGAATTCGATGGAGAAATTATCCCAGGCGGATCCATCCGCTTATATGATCATGCCGTGGCACTTTCGCGATTCAACCTTGCTTTGGGTGGAATTTATGCAGAACGACCTAAAAAATGAAAGTCCGGTTTTGGATGGGATCGACCGCCGTCTCGTTGAGATGCTGTCGGCCAATGCGCGCACCACCACGGCCGATCTGGCGCGGCAGGTGGGCATGTCGGCCCCCAGCGTGGCCGACCGCATGCGGCGGCTTGAGGAATCGGGGGTAATTCGCGCGTACACGCTGGACGTGGATCCGGTGGCGCTGGGGTATTCGCTGGAGGCCATTGTGCGCATTCGGCCGCTGCCCGGGCAGTTGCGCCACGTGGAGGGCCTGATCCCGCAGATTCCGGAATTCGTGGAGTGCGACAAAGTAACGGGCGATGATTGCTTCATCGCCCGCATGGTGCTCCGGTCCATCACGCACCTGGACGGCATCCTGGAGCGTGTGACCGAATTCGCCGAGACCAACACCGCCATCGTCAAGACGCATACGGTGCGCCGGCGGCTGCCGCCGCTGCGTTAGACGGGGGCGGACAGCGCTTTGGCGATGTCCTCGCGCAGGCTGGCCGGGGTGTCGGTGGGCGCATAGCGCTTGATCACGCGTCCGTCGCGGCCCACCAGGAACTTGGTGAAGTTCCACTTGATGCCTTCGGTGCCGAAGACGCCGGGCTTTTCGCCCTTGAGCCATTGGTAGAGCGGGTGGGCGTTCGCGCCGTTGACATCGATCTTGGCAAAGAGCGGAAAGGTGATGTCGTACTGAGTGCTGCAGAAATTGCGAATCTCGGCCTCGTCGCCGGGCTCCTGGTGGCCGAATTGGTCGCACGGAAAGCCGAGCACGGTCAGGCCGTCGTCATGAAATGCGCGGTAGAGATCTTCCAGGCCGGCATACTGCGGCGTGAATCCGCATTTGGAGGCAACGTTCACCACCAGCAGCACGCGGCCGCGGTATGTCTCGAGGGACTGTTCCGTGCCGTCGATGGCGCGGGCGGAGAAATCGTAAATCGTGCTCATGCGGGCTCCTGGAGTCGGGCGTCGTCCGCGCATCGGCGCAGGCGGTGGGGCAGACTTGGGAGTGTAGCGCCGCGGAACCGCGTGGGGGCTTTCCGGTGTCGCGGCAGCGCCCGGCCTATGATGCGGATTACCAAAGACGCTGGAAAGAAAGGAGCCGCCGCATGGAAGGAATGATCGAGCGACTGGAGGCGATGCGGGCCAAGGGCACCGACAACCTGCTGCTGCGGTTTTCGCTTGGCAAGGCCTACGCCGAGCAGGAAAGCTTTGCCGAGGCCGTCACCCATCTGCGCGCGGCGCTGGCCTTCGATCCCACGTATTCCGTCGCCTGGAAATGGCTGGGCAAGGCCTGCCTCGGGCTGAATGACAAGCGCGGCGCCCGCGCCGCCTGGGAGTCCGGACTGGCGGCGGCCCAGGCCCGCGGAGATCAGCAGGTCGTCAAGGAATTGCAGGTGTTCATCAAGCGCCTGGACAAGGAAGCCGCCGCCGGCGCCTGATCTGCCTTGGCTTGCCCACGAGGGCCCCGCTACAGGTAGCTTCCGAACCAGCGCGCCACGGCTGTTTCGCTATAGCCGTCGGCGCCGCGCCACGCGCCCACGTAGCGCCAATCGCTGCGCCCGTTTACCGGTCGGTCGAACGACTGCGGGCGCAACACGCCCACGCAGGCCAGGATGTCGATCAGTGACTGCCGCTCGGCCTTGGAGGACGCGATGACAGTTTTGAGCCGCGCCTCGAGCGCGCCCGGTCCGTCCTGCGCGTCGCAGGCCGCGGCGGCGGACAGGATCTGCTTGAAGCACGCAATGTCGTCTGCGGTCGGATCGGGGAGGTCGGCGGCCGCCAGTTGGCGCAAGTCGAACCATGCGTATTCCAGCCGGCCGTGACGCACGCCGCCCCATTTGATGCGCTCGAAATTCATGACGTTCAGATCGATGCCGCAATAGGCCGCTTTGGCGATGACGCTGTCGCCCGCATCGCGGCAATCGCCGCAGGCGTGGCTGACGTGCGTGACGCTGCCATCGGAGCCGAAGCTTTGTCCGGCCACGACAGGGTTGTAGGCATGCGGGGCCAACTGCTGCGCGATCTGATGCGACGCGATCCCAGAGCGCCAGTCGAGACGGCGGCTGGACAGGCTGCAAAGAAACGCGCGGGCGGGCAGGGAGGCAGGCATGCCATCGCGCAGCGCCAGCAGTTCGGTCAGGCAGTCATCATGCGTCAGGCTGATGGGATCGAACATCAGCCCCCTGGATTTGGCGTAGGCGAAATCCTCGGGGGCGGTGTGGCGCTGCGCGGGGTCGGTCCAGCCGCCCGCGCTCCAGTAAGTCTTGAAAAGAATGTTCCTGGCTTTTTTGTCCATGATGCCGGCGCGCCGGGCGCGCGCGATTGAATCGGGTCCGGCATCCTACACCGCGCGGTTGCCCGCGATGACAAGCGGCGCTTGCGCGGCGGGCAGGCGCACCCTGAGGTCCGCGGCCGGTGCGCTGGCGACGCGGAAGACTTCGATGGCGTGACGCAGGCGGGCGCCATCCGTGCGCAGGTTGGCGACCGCCTTCGCGGCCTGTTCGACGCGCGCGGCATTGCCTTGCGCGGCGCTGTCGGTTTCAGAGATCGTGCGGCTGACCGTGTCGATGCCCGCGTGCTGGTCGGTCGAGGTGGCGGCGATCTCGTTGATGATGCGCGTGACGTTTTGCACCGATTCCACGATATCGCGCATGCTGGCGCCAGCCCGCTCGACATGCCGCACGCCTTCGCCGACCCGCGCGTCCGAGCTTTCGATCAGCGCCTTGATCTCGCGGGCGGCGGTGGCGCTTTTCTGTGCAAGGCTGCGCACTTCGCTGGCGACCACCGCGAATCCCTTGCCCGCCTCGCCGGCGCGCGCGGCTTCGACGGCGGCGTTCAGCGCGAGGATGTTGGTCTGGAAGGCAATGCCGTCGATGATGCCGACAACCTCGGCGATGCGGGACGAGCTTTGAACGATGCCCTGCATGGCGTGCGCGGCTTCGTCGACCACATTGCCGCCCCGCCTGGCCAGGTCGCTGGCCTGGGTGGCCATGGCGTCGGCATCCTGCGCGTTGGCGGCGTTCTGCTTCACGGTGACCGCCAATTGCTCCATGCTGGCCGCCGCCTGTTCGAGCGACGCCGCCTGGCGCTCGGTGTGGGCCGAGAGGTCGGCGTTGCCCTCCGCGATGTCGGCGGCCGATTGCAGGGCGTTTTCGATGCCCCCGTGTACGTCGCGCGTGATGCTGACCAGGCTTTTGCGCATGACCTCCAGGGAAAACTTCAGTTCGCCGATCTCGTCCCGGGTCAGGGCGCCGGGCAGCGGTGTGCTGAGATTGCCGGCGGCGATCTGGCGGGTGAAGTCAGTGGCCGAGCCCAGCAACCCGGCGATGGAGCGCGCAAAGCCCCAGCCCGACGCGAAGATCAGCGCGGCCCCGACCGCGGTCAGCGCCGCGGCGGCGGCCAGGGCGCCGCTGCTCAGGCGGTCGTGCATGCCGTAGATTGCCGCGCCGGCGGCGCCGATGAACAGCGAGGCGGACAGCACCGCCCACGCCAAAAGGCGCGAACGCACGCCGGTCAGGCGCCAGAGTTTGAGCCGCGCCAGGACGCCGCGCACCCCGGCCGGTTTGACCTGGCCGCCGCAAAGCCGGATGCCGCGCGCCGTGCCCAGACGCAGGCTGGCATAAACGGCTTCGGCCGTTTCGATCTGCTGGCGGGTCGGCTTGACCCGTACCGAGGCATAACAGACGGTGGTGCCGCGTTCCACGATGGGCGTCACATTGGCCAGCACCCAATAAAAGCCGCCGTCCTTGCGGCGGTTCTTGACCATGCCTGTCCACGATTCGCCGCGCTGGATGGTGTCCCAGAGGTCTTCGAAGGCGGCCGGCGGCATGTCGGGATGGCGCACGATGTTGTGCGGCGCGCCGACCAATTCCTCGCGAGAAAAGCCGCTTGCGTGAACAAAGGCCGGATTGGCGTAGATGATCCGGCCGCGCGAATCCGTGCGGGAGATCAGGTACTGCTCGTCGCGGAGTACGTATTCCGTGTCGTTGACCGGCTGGTTGTTGCGCATGCGTCGCTCGTCCTGTGATGGGCGAGGGCATCATCGGGGACGGGCGCGGCGGCGGCGTTGATGTCCGTCAACGCCGCCACAGGTTCGACGCGCCTACGCGGCGGGCAGGTTGCCAAAGGCCTCAAGCGCCCTCAGCCGGCTTTGCGCCAGATCCACGATCGGTTCCGGGTAGCCCGCGGCGGCCCGCTCCATGGGATTTGGATCGTGGATGGCCTTGTCGTCCAGATGCGCCAGTTCAGGCAGCCATTCACGCAGAAAGACGCCGCGCGGATCGAATTTACGGGACTGCGACAGCGGATTGAAGACACGGAAGTAGGGCACCGCGTCGGCGCCGGTGGAGGCGCTCCATTGCCAGCCGCCGTTGTTGGCAGCGAGGTCGCCGTCCACAAGCTGCGACATGAACCAGGCCTCGCCCAGGCGCCAGTCGATGAGCAGGTTCTTGGACAGGAACATCGCCGTCACCATGCGCAGCCGGTTGTGCATCCAGCCCAGGGCCAGCAGCTGGCGCATGGCGGCATCCACGATGGGGATGCCCGTCTTGCCCTGCTGCCAGGCCGCCAGGTCGTCGGGCGCGTCGCGCCAGGGCACCGCCGCCGTCTCCGGCTTCATGGGCTGGTGCATGGACAGGGCGGGGTAGGCCGCCAGCAAGTGCAGGTAGAACTCGCGCCACAGCAGTTCGTTGATCCACGTGGCGGCGCCGGCCTTGCCGCTGTCGATCTCGCCCTGGTTGGCCGCCAGCACGGCGCGCAGCGCCTGGCCGGGAGACAGGACGCCGGCGGCAAAGTATGGCGACAGGCAACTGGTGGCGGGCAGCGAGGGGAAATCGCGCTCGTCCTTGTAGGCGAAGATCGCCTCGTCGGCAAAGGCGGCCAGCCGGTCGCTGGCGGCCGCTTCACCGGCGGGCCAGAGCGCCCGGACGGCGTCGCTGGGCGCGTCGAACCCGTCGAACGATTCCGGCAGCGGATCGGCCCCCCAGTGCGGCGGCGTCTGGGCGCGGGGCGCGGG
>JAEYVD010000870.1 GCA_023432075.1 Pseudomonadota bacterium
GACCGGGCGGCCGCGACCCGCGTCAATTGATCATGACGACCGGGACGTGCGCCGTGTGCAGCACTTTCAGCGCCACGGACCCGAGCAGCAGACTGCCCGCTGCGCCGAGACCCCGCGATCCCATGACGATATGGTCGCAGTGCTGTTCAGTGGCATACGCGGTGATCGTTGCGGCCACCGGTCCTACGCGCATCTGGGCTTCATAGCTGACGCCCGCGGCATCCAGGACCGAGCGCGCCTCGGCGAGCGCCGTCTTGGATTCATCGTCGTAGAAGTTCCGGATCATTTCCGGCGTGACGAAGGCGCGGACGGCGCCGGAAACAATGGGCGGTTGCACGTTCAGCAGGTGAATCGTGCAGGCGCCATGCTCGCGGACGTGATCGATCATGTACTTCACGGCACGCAGGGCGTTTTCGGAGCCGTCGATGGGAATGAGTACGTTCTTCACAGTGGCCTCAACGGTGGGGGTGGAAAGGCGCAGCCTAGGCTGCCTGCGATCATCATGACGCGAATGATGCCCCGCCCATTGACGGTAATCAAGGGTTTGCGCCATACCGCAGGCCTCCTGTAACCGACGGCGAGCGCCAGACGCCGGTCCGCCGCGACCAAGGGCGGCTTCGCGCTCGGGCGTTGACCAAGGTCAATATTTGGCGGGCGCACCCGCGCAAGATGAAGCTTGTTCAAGAGGACGTTGCGGAGGTCACCATGTTCCGTCGAATCGCGGTCCATCTGGATCAGGGCGTGGATTGTCCGCGCCGGCTCGAATTCTGTCTGCGTGTGGCCAAGGCGCATGATGCCCATCTGACAGGGATCTACGCCAGCTATGCCGCGCCCGGCTACTTCTATGACGAGGCGGGGTTGTGGGTGAGGTCGATGGAGCGGGCGGTTCAGATCCACGAAAAGGCGCGGACGGCGGTCCAGAAGGCCTTCACCGATGCCGCCGAGCGCGCTGGCGTCGCGTCGGCATGGCGGCAAGGCGAGTGGGGCACGCCCGCGGAATGCGTTTCCCGGCACGCGCGCGCCTCTGACGTGGTTGTCGTGGGACAGACGAACCTTAAAGATATTGAAGCGGCCACCGGCAACGATTTCGTCGAGCAGGTGCTGCTTACCTCGGGCCGGCCTGTCATCGTTCTGCCCCTCGCCGGGGAATTCGGCGCGTTCGGCAGCCGCGTGCTGTATTGCTGGGATCGCGGCCGCGAGGCGGCGCGCGCCATCGCCGACGCCGCGCCGCTGATGCGAAACGCCGCGGCCCTGCAGGTGCTATCCCTAGACGAGGGATTCCCCTTGCAGCAGCCTTCGGACGTTCCCTTCGAGGATCTCGCCGCCTACTGCATCTGCCACGGGTTTCCGCAGCCGGTCCACCAGATCCGCGAGGTGCGCCACGGGGACATCGGCGATGCGATTCTGACGGCGGCCGCGGATTTCAGTGCCGATCTCATCGTGATGGGCGCGTATGGGCACAGCCGGATGCGGCAGCTTGTGATGGGCGGGGCCACGCGGTCTTTGCTCAGTGCGATGACCGTTCCCGTCCTGTTGTCCCACTAGACGCCTGTTGCGTCACCGATCTTCTTGGATCGCCCCATGAAAGCGATGGTCCTGCAAGCGCCAGGCACGCCCCTGGCGCTGGAAACACGGGAGACGCCGCAGCCCGGTGCCGGCCAGGTCAGGCTGCGCGTGTTGGCGTGCGCAGTCTGCCGCACGGACCTGCATGTCATGGATGGCGAGCTGCCTAACCTTACGTATCCGATCATTCCCGGCCATGAAGTCGTGGGCGTCGTGGAAGCGGCCGGCGCTGGCGTCGACACCGCGATGCTGGGGCGCCGCGTGGGCGCGGCCTGGCTGGCGCGCACATGCGGACATTGCGCGTTCTGCCGCGCCGGTCGGGAAAATCTCTGCAATGAAGCGCTGTTCACCGGGTACACGCAGGACGGCGGCTTTGCGACGCACATGCTCGCGCACGCGCACTATGTATTTCCCTTGCCCGAGGCGAGACCCCCCGCCCGGATGGCGCCGTGGCTCTGTGCGGGCCTGATTGGCTGGCGGGCGTTGCGGGCGACCGGCGATGCGCAGCGGTTGGGGATCTACGGATTCGGTTCCGCGGCGCGACTCCTGACACAGGCGTGCCGGCACCTGAATCGCGAGGTGTACGCCTTCACCCGCAGTGGCGACGCTGCCGCGCAAGCGCACGCGCTGGCAATGGGCGCCACGTGGGCGGGCGACAGCGGCAAACCTGCGCCGGTAACCCTGGATGGCGCGATACTGTTCGCGCCCGTCGGCGCACTGGTGCCGTCTGCGCTGAGCGCCGTGCGCCCGGGCGGATGCGTGGTGTGCGCGGGCATCCATATGTCGGACATTCCGGCGTTTCCCTACCGGCTGCTTTGGGGCGAACGTTCGCTCTCGTCCGTCGCCAATCTGACGCGCGAGGATGGGCGGGAGTTTCTGGGCAAGGCGCACGCGTGGGATCTGGGTTCCGATGTGCGCACGTATCGGCTTGAGGATGCAAATCGCGCGTTGGACGATCTGCGGGCGGGCCGCATCCAGGCAACGGCCGTGCTTTTGCCTTGAGACGCTGCGCGTCCCGGGCCGGGCGGCCTCATGCGCACCCTTCGCAGGGGCTTGGCGCCGCCGGGGCGTCTGCCTCCTGGGCTGCCTTGCCGAGCACCGCCGCAAGGCCGGGGTCTGGCCGGAAGAGGGTGATTCCCTTGAGCCCCAGTCTGAACGCCGTCATGAAGAGCGCCTGCGCACGTTCGACGCTGCAGTCCGACGGTACGGGAACCGTCTTTGAGATGGCGGCGTCGACGAAAGGTTGCAGGACGCCAACCATCGCCACGTGATCTTCTGGCGCGACCTGCTCGGCCGTGCGGAAATACGCGGGCAATGGCAGGCGGGGTGAAAGACGATTCCACTGCCGCCAAGCATGGTTCTCAATCGGCACGTCAAGCGTCGCGGCGCGCAGCATCACACGACGGCGGTAGGTCCAGCCGAAAGCCGGTTCGATCCCGCTGGAACAGTTGTCCGCGAAGGCAAGGCTGACGCTGCCCGTGGGCGCGTACGAGACCAGATGGCTGTTGCGCAACCCATGCCGGCGCACGGCATCGCGAACCTCGGCGGCAAGCGCGTCGCCGACGGCGCCGTCCGACAGGTAATCCACTGGGCGGTAAAGGGCAAACGGTCCTCGCTCCCGCGCCAGCGCCGCCGATGCCGCGTAGGCGCTGTCCCTGATGCACCGGGCCACGTTGCCTGCGGCCTGGCGGCCGGCGTCGCTGTCGTACCGCAATTGCAGCATGGCGAGCATGTCCGCCAGCCCGGTCACGCCCACGCCTATCCTGCGCGTGGCCATTGCCTGCGCCTGCTGGGCGGCCAGCGGCCAACGCGTCAATTCGATCACGTTGTCGAGCATACGCACCTGAGTGCGGACCATGCTGCGCAGTGCCGCGAGATTCACGCTGGCCGTGCCGCCCAGCCCAAATGGGTGCTCGACCAGGCGTGTCAGGTTGATGGGGCCGAGCACACAGCATCCATAGTCGGGCAACGGCTGCTCGCCACACGGATTGGTGGCCCGGATCGTCTCGAGGGCGCGCAGATTGTTCGTGCGCGCGATGGTGTCAATGAACAGCAGCCCTGGCTCGGCACTGTGCACTGCCTCGCGCGCAATGACATCCCACAGGCGCCGCGCCGAGTCCTGGCGATACTGCCAGAGGCCGTCGGTTCGCTGGAATGCGCCCGCGTCGAGCGCCGTTTTGCCGGGCGGGGTGTGATGCACCAGGGGCCAGGACTCGTCGCGTTGCACCGCGGCAAGAAACGCGTCGCTGACCGCGACCGAAATATTGAAGGTGCGCCAGCGCCGGCGGCCGTGCTTGGCCTGTACAAAGTCGAGGATGTCGGGGTGTGCGCAGGACAGGACGGCCATTTGGGCGCCGCGGCGGCTGCCTTCGAACGCCAGGCGGGCGCACGCGCCGTCGTACTGCTCAATCGCTTCGCGGACCGACGGGGCATTTGCCCGCCCGTGGGGGCTTGCCGCCAGCGGGGGCAACGCTGAAAAATCGTACCCGACCCCGCCGCCCATGGCCAATGTCTCGAGCGCTTGTTGCAGACCTGCCTGGAAGGAGAGCGCGGCCTCGGGGCTGCCCACCGGTTGCACGAAGCAGTTGACCATGGTCGCGCGAGCCTCGGTGCCGGCGTTGGCCATGATGCGCCCCGCGCCGATCGCGCCGCGTTGCATGTTCAGAAGAAACGCCTTGGCGGCGGACGCCCGCCGTGCCGGCGTCTCCGCCTGGGCAAGCGCCACGGCAACGCGCGCATACACCTGCGCGGCATCGTGCTCGCCGCAGGCCGCATACCGGTCAAGCAGCACCCTCGCGCACGCCGGCTGCGCCCGCAGCATGGCAGGCTCCGGATCAGGACGCGCCTTCGGGAGAGCGCAGCAGCAAGACCGGCACCGATGCGCCGCGCAAGATGCCTTCGGCGCTGCTTCCCAAAAGAAGACGCCGCGCGCCGCGGCGGCCGTGCGTGCCGATCACGATCAGATCGGCATTCCAGGCCGCCGCTTCATCCAGCACCCGCTGCTGGACGGTCCGGTCCAGATTCTCGTACAGCGCGGTATCCGCCTCGATGCCTGCCCCGCGGACGGTGCCTTGCGCAGTCTCCAGCATCTTGGCGCCGTTGCGGCGCATCAGATCCAGGAGTTCGCCCGCGCGATAACTGTAGGCATCGGTCGTGAGGGCAAAGGACAACTCGTCTATGACGTGAATCAGGCGGATGCGCGCGCCGGTCAGCTTGGCCAGCCGGATGGCCTCCTTCAAGCCGATCTGCGAGGTATCGCTGCCATCGATGGGAACAAGGATTCGCTCGTACATGCTGGTCTCCGCAAGGAATGGGCACGGAACCAGTATCAGCGGACGCGCGGCGGAAATATTGATTCCGGTCAAGTTGCGTGACGCCAGCAGCCCCGGCTACCACTTGTACGTCACGCGTCCCAGCACCGTGCGGCGTTCGCCATAGAAGCAGGCGTAGGTGCAGGAGGCAACGTACACCTTGTCAAAGAGGTTGCGCACCGTCAGGTCCACGCTCAACCCCTTGAACGTCGGGTTGCGCGCGCCAAGGTCGTAACGCAGCGCGGCATCCACGACCGTGTAATCGGGCACCTTCGCGGTATTGCCTGTGTTGAACGTCGATCCGATGTAGCGAACGCCCGCGCCCATGTTCAGGCCGCCCAGCGCGCCGTCCTGCACCGTGTAGTCCGACCACAACGACGCCATGTTGCGCGGCACGGCTTCCGGCGTGGTGCCCAGTGTGGCGGTGTTGCTGCGGGTGACTTCGGCATCGGTATAGGTGTAGGCGGCAATGACATTCCAGCCTTTGGCCATTTCCGCCGTCGCCGACAGTTCGATGCCGCGGGAGCGCACCTCGCCGGTTTGCACGTTATAGATCGGATTGACCGGATCGGTGGTGGGCACATTCGTGCGCGTCAGCTCGAACAACGATGCCGTCACGAACGAATTGGCGCCCGGGGGCTGGTACTTCAACCCGACTTCCCATTGCTTGCCCTCGGTGGGGTCGAACGGCGTGGTGCCGCGCGCTGGCGAGGTGGTGCCGGTCTGCGGTTGAAACGAGGTGGAGTAGCTGACGTAGGGCGCCAAGCCGTTGTCGGCCAGGTAGAGCAGGCCCGCGCGCCACGTGAACGCATTGTCGGTCGTGCGCGTGACGACGTCGGTCAGCTTGTTGCGCGTCTTGCCGGTGGCGTCGTCGTAGCGCCCGCTGAGCACCATGACGAACTTCTCGTCGAACTTGATCTGGTCCTGAAGGTAAAGCCCCGTTTGCTCACGCGTTTCGACGGTGTAGGTGTTCGGGTCGGCGGGAATCGCGACGGGCGACCCGTAGCGGGGGTTGAAGAAATTGATGGGCGCCAGGTTGTTGTAGCCCGCGTACTGTTCGCGGGTCAGCGACGCGCTGGTGTAGTCCAGGCCGAACAGCACATCGTGCTTGAAACGGCCGGATGTCCAGGTGGCATTGAACTGGTTGTCCACGCTGGTGCCGTGCGCGTCGTCGTCGCGCCGGTAGGCGCCGCGTTCGGCGGTGCTGAAATTGCTGCCCGGCACCCACGACCACCAATAGGCGTGATTGACGCGATTGGTCGATTGCGCGTAAGTGAGGTTCTGCCGGAACTGCCACGTCTCGTTGAAGCGGTGCGCGAACTGGTACCCCAGCGTTTCGACCTCCTGATCCCACTTGCTCCAGTCGGGCTCCCCGGTAAAACGGTCCG
>JAEYVD010000028.1 GCA_023432075.1 Pseudomonadota bacterium
ATCCCACAGTTTGGGGTTGCTGGCGGCCATCTCGGACACCGCGTAACCCGCCCCCAGCTTCTTGCAAAGCTGGCGGAAAGGACGGTCCGTCACGCCCGCCATGGGCGCGACAAGATCGTTGTTGGGAAGGGTCCACTGGCCTATGCGCATGCTCACATTTTAACCGGCTCGATCGAACCCTCATTTTTGGAGGGGCGATGGCCGGGTAACAGAAGGGGGGAAACGAGGGGAAGCCGGCCCCTGAACGGGGCGGATCCGACGGGGATTTACGCCCGGAACCCTTGCAGCAGGTGCTGGGCGAGCGGGGCGCGCAACGGGGAGGCCAGATCCATCCCCAGCAGGGCGGCGCCGCAGGCGTGTTCCACGGGCGCCAGCCCCGTGGCGAAGATGCGCGGCATGAAATCAGTCAGTCCGGCCGTGATGAAGCGATCCAGATGGCGCGCGCTGGCGAACTCGGCCAGGGCCGGTCCGGGATTGGCGCCGGGACGGGCCAGCCAGCCGGTCAGCGTCTGGGCAAGGCGCGCCGCATCGCGCAGGCCGAGGTTCAATCCCTGGCCCGCCACCGGGTGCAGGGTCTGCGCGGCGTTGCCGATGGCCGCGACCCGGCCATGCACCTGGGCGCGCCGGGCGGACAGCGCCAGCGGAAAGACATGGCGCGGCGCATGGCTGGTCAGGCGGCCCAGGCGGTCGCCAAAGGCCTGCGTCAGCGCATGCGAGAAAGCGACGTTGTCCAGGGCCGCGAGTTCGGCCGCGCGGTCCGGCGCGCTGCACCAGACGACGGAGTAGGCATCCGGGGTCTGCGGGTGCGGCAGCAGCGCCAGCGGACCTTCGGAGGTGAAGCGCTCCCAGGCCCAGCCGCGCCGCGGCAGGGTGGCGTGGGCGGTGGTGAGCACGGCGTGCTGGTCGTAATCGCGCCGCACATCCGTGGCGCCGGCGCCGTCGGACTGCACGGCGACGCCGCAAAGGATTTCCGTGTCGCCCTGCTGGATGCGCACGCCGTCGGCGTCCTGCATGCCGATCTGCGCCGGGGGGCCGGCCAGCACGGAGACGCCGCAAGCGGTCACGCATTCGTCCAGCTTGGCGTACAGGCCGGAATAGGCCACCACGCTGCCCAGCTGGGGCACGCCAAAATCGGTGTTCTGGATGAGCGTTCGGCCCAGCCGGCCGCGCTGCGACACGTGGATGTTGCGAATGTCGGCCGAGCGTTCGGGCCAGGCATGCAGCGACTCGAGCAGCACCCGGCTGCCGTGGTTCATGGCCAGCACGCGCGGATCCGCGGCGGGCACGGCCGCGGCCGGGGTGACGGGCGCCGGTGCGCTGCCCGCGAGCAGGGCGATGCGCGCCGGGTCCGGCGCCACGCGCGCCAGCATCAGGGCCAATACGCGGCCCACAGGGCCGGCGCCAAGAATCGCAATGTCGAAGGCGGAGGAAGTCATGCCCGGATTTTAACCGTCCACTACAATCGCGGCAGCCGCCGCCGCTCGGCGCCTCGGCCCCTTTTCCGGTTGATTGACATGACGCAGGCTCAGGCTTCCTCTTCGCTATCCGCCGTCTCCGCGCGCCGCCCTCGCAGCAAGGTCGCGGTGGGGCTGCTGGCCTGCCTTTTAGGGGCGTTTGGCGCGCACTGGTGGTATCTGGGTCGGCGCCACGCCTGGCTGGTGACCACGTTTGCCGTGGTGTGCCTGTTCTGCGCCGTGCGCTTCTATCCGGTCTGGTACGACAACCCCGCGTTCTTCCTGCTTTTCATTCCCATGATCGACGGGTTCATCGAAAGCGCGGTCTATTCCCTGATGCCGGACGAGAAATTCGACCGGATCTGCAATCCGGGCCTGGGCAAGGTGTCCGCGACGGGCTGGGGGCCCGTGCTGGTCGCCATCCTGGCGTGCCTGGTCGGCGCCATCGCCACCATGTTCGCCATCGCGATGGTGGTGGTCTACGTCTGGGTGGCCATGGGCTGGCTGGACGGCTACGTGCTGTAGGCCGCCTGCCGCGTCATTCGCGCATCAGCGCCTCGATCTCGCTGGCCTGCACCGGCACGCCGCGGGTGATCAGTTCGCATCCTTCGTCCGTGACGAGCGCATCGTCCTCGGTGCGGATGCCGATGTTCCAGTAAGCCTCTGGCACGTCGTCGGCGGGGCGCACGTAGATGCCCGGCTCGATCGTCAGCATCATCCCGGTTTCCAGCGTGCGCCACGCCCGCTCCGCGCCGGGTGCGCCCGGCTGGCGGTAGTCGCCGACATCATGCACGTCCAGGCCCAGCCAGTGCCCGGTGCGGTGCATGTAGAAGCGGCTGTAGTCTCCTGATTCCAGCACGCCGTCCAGCGATCCCTTCAGCAGTTTCAGGTCCAGCATGCCCTGCGCCAGGACGCGCAGGGCGGCCTCGTGCGCGTCGTTGAAGCTGCGGCCCGGCGCGGTGGCCTGGGCGGCCGCGTCCTGCGCCGCGACGGTCAGGTCATAGAGCGCGCGCTGCGGGCCGCTGTAGCGGCCGTTCGCCGGAAAGGTGCGGGTGATGTCGCTGGCGTAGCTGTCCACTTCGCAGCCCGCATCGACCAGCACCAGATCGCCGTCGCGCAGCACCGCCTCGCCCGCTGGGTAGTGCAGGACACAGGCGTTGGCCCCGGCCGCGACGATGCTGTTGTACGCCACGGACTGGGCGCCGTGGCGGCGGAATTCATAAAGCAGCTCGGCCTCGATCTCGTACTCGCGCATGCCGGGCC
>JAEYVD010000047.1 GCA_023432075.1 Pseudomonadota bacterium
TCCAGGCGATGCGGTCGGCGGGGATCGGGGCGGTCATAGGAGTCTCCAGGTGTCTTGAATGGGCATTGGGGCCAGCAGGCGCGGGATGTCCCAGCTAATGGACAACGTTGTCATTCGTGGCCAAATAAAAAGCGCCGGGATGCGGAGCCTTGCTGGCGGCGATGAGAACGTGGCAGCTGGCGGTCATGATAACGTTGTCCAAACTTCACGGCAAGCCGCGCCGCGATCCGTAAATACCCGTACTATCCTTCCATCCCATGAAGCCCAAGTCCATCACCCTGCATGACGTCGCCCGCGCCGCTGGCGTGTCGCTCATCACCGCTTCGCGCGCGCTCGGCAACCCGGGGCGCGTCTCCGAGGCCACCATCGCGAAAGTCCAGCAGGCCGTGACGGATACGGGCTACATCGCGAACTTGCTGGCCGGCGGCCTGAAGTCGCGGCGCAGCCACACAGTTGCGGCGCTGGTCACGATCATCTCGGTGCCGCAGTTCCTGCCCACCATCTAAGCCTTGACCGCCGAGCTCGACTGCGACGGCTACCAGCTCATCCTGGGGCAGATGGGCTATGACCGCGGCCGCGAGGAAGCCCTGCTCAATGCCATGGCGGGACGCCGGGTCGACGGCGTCGTCGTCGCCGGCCTGCTGAGCGACATACCGGCCGCGCATCGTCTACGCGAGATCGGCATTCCGGTGGTCGAGACCTGGGACCTGACCGAGCGCCCGCTCGACATGCTGGTGGGGTTTTCGCACCGGCGGGTGGGCAACGCGGTAGCCGAATTCTTCCTGTCCAAGGGATGGCGCAACGTGGGGCTGGCTACCGGCGACGACCAGCGCGCCGCCGTGCGCCGCGCGGGCTTTCTGGAAACCCTGGGCCACGACGTGCCCACGGCCGTGGTGCCGGCGCCCAGCAATGTGGCTTCCGGCCGGCGCGCCGCCGCCGAACTGTTCGACAAGGCACCCGGCCTGCAGGCCATTTTCTGTAGCGCCGACGCGCTTGCCGAGGGCGTACTGACCGAAGCGCGCGTGCGCGGCCTGCGCGTGCCGCAGGACCTGGCGGTCTGCGGGTTCGGCGGCGCCGACTTCGCCGCTCACCTGGCGCCATCGCTGACCACCGTGCAGGTCGACGGCGCGAACATCGGCGCGCAGGCCGCGCGCATCCTGATGGCGCGCTGCCGCGGCGAAAGCACGCAGGAGCCCATCATCGACGTAGGCTTCCAGATCGTCGAACGCGAATCGACGGGCGGCTCTGCCACCACGTAGCCAGGTGTCTGGGCACCGGGCCGCAACAGCCGGTTGTCATGCCGCGCCGCCGGTAGGAAAATCCGCCGAGCCGCGCGCGTCCGACCGCGCGCCCCCGAAGCGCGTCGCCGCCTCAAAAGGATCCGCCCGTGAAGGATGATGTTGGCCAATACCAGACTCACCCCGTCACCCTGCTCCAGCCGGACCCGTCATCGGAATGGGTCTACCACTGCGCGATGAGCCTGCTCAAGCTGCCGGCGGACGATGCGATCTCCGAGCAGCTTGCCTACATGGGTGAAACCTCCGACGTCGACCGGTCCTGGATGATCGAGTACCGCCCGGACATGCTGCGGCTGCGCAATACGCACGAATGGTGCCGCGGCCAGACCGAACCTTTCGTCGCAGAGCTGCAGGATGTGCCCACCACGCTGATCGCCTGGCTGCACCGCTTCATGGTCAAGGGCCAGGCGGTCGCCATCCACGACGTCAACGACCTGCCCCGCACCGCTCGCACCATCCAGGCCGAGTTCCAGCGCCAGGGCAACAAGAGCGTGCTGAGCGTGCCGGTCTCTCATGACGGCAAGCTGCAAGGCATCATCGGCTTTGACACCACGTTGCGCCACCGGCACTGGTCCGCCGCAGAGGTCGGCGCCCTGTACCAATGCGCGAACCTCATCGGTCAGGCCAAGTACGGCAGCGGCCGCCCCCGTGCGGCGCTGGGCAACCCTGCCGCGTCGGTGGTGTACCTGAGCATGCGCGGCGTGGTCCGCGGCGTGCAGCCAGAGGCCATCGTCGGCGTGCGCTCGGCCGGCAATTACAGCGAAATCTGGCTTGAGGACGGCTCGATGGTGCTGGACTCGCGCGCGCTCGGGGTCTGGTCGACGCTGCTGCCCGAACAGACATTCTTCCGCGTGCACCGCACCGCCATTGCGAACGCGTTGCATGTCATGGACGTGGACCGCAGAAGCGTCGACAAGTGGCAAATCCGGATGCGGGCGGTGGACGACGCCTGGCCGGTGTCTCGCGCCTATCGCAAGCCGCTGCGCGAACGCATGGGGCTTTGATCCCGGGTTTGCCGGTTGCGGCGCCGCCCAACATGCCATTCATCACGCGGGAATGTTGTTTCGTCCTGGCGCGGATGGCTGCGCAGGCGGATTTTGGGATCATCGCGGCATGCGGATGGGACACCCCCGACCGCACCGCTCCGAGAGAACCGCATGCCGACGTCCCGCCTTCTGCCGCGCATCTCCCTTCTTGCCTTGAGCGCTGTCTGCGCACTGGCTTCCGGCCCGGCCCGGGCAACTGATCTTGCCCTGCAGGATGCCGTATCCATGGCCGGCATGCAGCTCTACCTGAACGCCGGCGCGCCCGCCCTGATCATCGCGGCGGTGCGCGGCAATGACGTCGTCGTGCAGGGCTATGGCGAGACCGCGCCCGGCAGCGCCGTCGAACCCGACGGCCAGTCCATTTTCCGCATCGCGTCGGTGTCCAAGGTGTTTGCCGGCGATGTGCTCGCGTCGTTGGCGGCCAAGGGCAAGCTCAAGCTGACCGATCCGCTCGCGAAGTACGCGCCCGACCAAGCCAAGGTCGACGCCAACGGCCGGCCGATCACGCTGCTGGACCTGGCGACGCATTCGGCCGGCCTGCCACGCGAATTGCCCAACCCCGACGCCAAGCCCTCCGACAATCCTTTCAACGCCTTCGACCGCGCCTATTACTGGAAGTGGATGGGCACCCACAAGCCGGCCTATGCGCCGGGCACCACCACGCTGTACTCCAACCTGGGTTATGGCCTGTTGGGCGACGCGCTGGCCAAGGCGGGCGGCGCGGACTATTCGACCGTGCTCGCCAACGAAGTCTTCAAACCCGCCGGCATGACCGACGCCACCAACGCGCTCACCGAGGCGCAGAAAAAACGCCTGATGACCGGTCTGGATCCCTTCGACAAGCCGGATCCCAATGCCGTGGCGCCCGACATCATGTACGCCAGCGCCGGGATCTATGCCACGGCGGACGACATGGTGCGCTGGATGCGTTGGCATCTGGATGGCGCCCGGCAAGCCCGCGAGGCCGCGCTCTTGGCCCACACGATGTGGCTGCCGTACGACGGGCTGAAGTCCGTCGTGGGCACGGAAGTCACGGATGGCGACGGCATGGGGCTGGGCTGGGTGGTGACCCTGCCGCGCAACGGCACGCCGTTCCTGCTGGGCAAGAGCGGCGGCATCGGCGGCTTCATGTCCTACGCCGTCCTGTCGCCCAACCGCGACCTGGGCGTGTTCGTCGTCGCCAGCCGGGTGAACTTCGGGATGTTCAACAGCATCCACGCGCAGGTGCGCGAACTGGCGGCCGAGCTGGGCCGGTGATGCGGCGCCTTCGTGCGCCGCACCTGGCTGCGGCGGCGCTGCTGCTGGCGTTGGCCGCGCAGGATGCGTGGGCGCAGCAGGCGCGAGACATATTCAAGACTGAAATCTTCCTCACGCCCTACAGCGACCTGTCGGACGGCGACGAATCGTATCCGCGCCTGAACGGCAGATTGCTGATGATGACGGGGTACACGGGCTTTTTCGGCGTGCGGGACGACAACGGCCAGCTGCCGCACTCGCACTGGAGCAGCGTGCAACCGACGGCCGAGGCGGCGCTGGTGCTGCAATTGACGCGGGCGTTCTCGGTCCGCACCAAGGCAACCTTCAACTCGTCCACCAACGACACCCAGGACAACGTCTTTTCCGATCTGGGCGTGAATCTGGACAACCTGTTCGCCGCCTACACCGCCGACAACTACGCGCTGTACGGCGGCAAGATGGACTTGGGATTTGGCGACGCCTGGCACGTCGTGGACGGCCTGTATTCGGGATTCAACGAGAACTCGGAATTCCGCGGCTCGATCGGTGTCGGCGGACGCTACACCCTGGACACCGCGGGCCGCGGCGCGCACTCGGTCGCCGTCATTCTGTTCAAGCGCGACAACACCGCCATGAACCGCAGGTTCAGCCTGGACGGCGGTCTTCTCGGGCCCGATGAACCGCCCCGGTTCAGCGACCAGCTCAAGTCATTCATCGTGTCGTACGACTTTCGCGATCTGCCCGGATTGCCGGGCGTCTCGGGCGGGGTGGACGCCGGCCGGCTGCACCTGGATCCGGACCAGGGAAAAAGCGCCAACACGGTCTCGGCCCGCCTGAGCTACGACACGCCGCTGGGCAACGCATGGCGCCTGAACTGGTTCAACGAAGCCACCTACTCCAGCGCCTTTCGCGGCGCGCCGGTCGCCAACGGCAATGGCGTAACCTCAGTGTCGTTGTCTCGTGACCGCTGGCAGATTACCGCGACGGCCGCCGCGCGCAAGCTGACCGGCGGCAGCCAGAGACTGGCGCGGCATGGCTTGCTGGACGGCACGGATTGGGGAGTATCGGGCGCAGTCACCTACGTCACGCCCTTGGGTTTGATCGTGCAGGCCGGGCTGACGCATCAGCGTGACCAGGCCCTGCGCATCAACCAGGGCGTTTTCCGCATTGCTTACCAGGCAGGATTCTGAGGCCGACATGAACAACACCATCACGCGCGTCACCGCAACGATCGTTCTGGCCCTGGGCGGCGCCATGCCGGCCGGGTCGCAGCCGGTTCCGATTACCCGCGCCGACTACCCGCCGGCAGACGCGGTCGCCATCCCAGCCGGCAGCCGCGAACAGGCCGTGCGGGACCTGCCCGGCATCGTCACGGACATCATGAAACGCAGCCAGGTGCCCGGCCTTGCCGTGGCCGTCGTCATCGACGGCAAGACCGTGCTGGCGCAAGGCTACGGCACGCGCGAGGCCGGCAAGGACGCGCCGGTGGATGCCAACACCGTGTTCCAGATCGCGTCCATCTCCAAGTCGTTGTCGGCAACCGTCGCGGCCATCGAAATCACGCGGGGCAAGGTTGCGTGGGACGACCCCGTGTCGCGTCACCTGCCCGGCTTTGCGCTCAGCAACGCCTATGTGTCCGAACACGCCACCATCGGCGATTTCTTCGCGCACCGCACCGGGCTGCCGGGCACGGCGGGAGACGACCTGGAAGATCTGGGCTTTTCGCGCAATGACGTCATCGCGCGCCTGCGCCTCGTGCCGCTCACTCCCTTTCGCACGTCGTACCACTACGCCAACTTCAGCACCACGATAGGCGCCGAGGCCGTGGCCAAGGCGGCGGGACGACCCTGGGAGCAACTTGCCGACGAACAGCTGTTCAAGCCGCTGGGCATGGCTTCGACCAGTTACCGCTATGCGGCCTTCGAGGCCCAGGCCAATCGCGCCTTGCTGCATGCCTACCAGAACGGCCGCTTCGTGCAGGCGGGCAAGCGCAATGCCGATGCCCAGGCGCCTGCGGGCGGCGTGTCCTCCACGGTGGTGGATCTGGCGCAGTGGCTGAAACTGCTCTTGGCCGACGGGCAGCACTCAGGCACGCCGCTGGCTGCCCCCGGCGCGCTGCTGCCTGCGCTGTCGCCTCAGGCCTTCAGTGCGCGCGCGCCCGATCTGGATGCGCGTTCCGGCTTTTATGGCTATGGGTTCAACGTCAACACGGAAACGGGCGGCCGCCCGTCGATGGGGCATTCCGGCGCATTCCTCGCGGGCACGGGAACGACGTTTCGCATCGTGCCTTCCGCCGGCATTGGCATCGTCGTGCTGACCAATGGCGCGCCGGGGGGCGCGGCCGAAGCCGTCGCGGCCACGTTCATCGACACCGCGCTGTACGGCCAGCCAAGCCGCGACTGGTTTGCGGCCTACCACGGCGCCATGAAGGTGCTGTTCGAGCCACAGGCAGACCTGACCGGCAAAGCCGCCCCCGCCAAGCCCGCCGCGGCCAAAGCCTTGCCGCAATACGCCGGCACGTTCGACAACCCCTACTACGGCCCCGCCCGGATCGAGGAGGCCCAAGGCGCGCTGACGCTGGTGCTCGGTCCCAAGAACATGCGCTTTCCCGTGAGCCACTGGGACGGCGACACGTTCGCCTTTTCGCCGGCCGGCGAAGCCGAAATGATCGGCTCGCGCGCATCGATTGTCTTCAAGATGGACAAGGGCCGGGCCCAGGGCTTTGACATCCAGTACTACGACGGCGCCGGACTGGGGCGCTGGGTCCGAAAGTAAAGCGGGCGGGCGCGGGTCGAATGTCGACATTCGCCGGATCGCGTCCCCCCATTCCCGCCACCACACGCTTCGGGCTACAGTGCCCGTACATCGGAATTCCGGAAGGATCGAGCATGGCCGACGACAGCACGCTTCTCAACGACAACGCGGTGTACAGGACTTTGCTGGAATCGACCAAGGCGATTCCCTGGAAGATCGATTGGGCCACCATGAAGTTCGCCTATATCGGCCCCCAGATCGAAGCGTTGCTGGGCTGGCGCGCCGACAGCTGGGTCAGCGTCGAGGACTGGGCCATGCGCATGCACCCCGAGGATCGCGAATACGTGGTGAACTTCTGCGTCTCGCAATCCCAGGCCGGCGTCGACCACGAGGCCGACTACCGCGCCCTGACCCGCGACAACGGCTACGTGTGGATCCGCGATGTGGTTCACGTGGTGCGCTCCGAAAGCGGGGAACCCGAGGCCTTGATCGGCTTCATGTTCGACATCACCGAACGCAAGAAAACCGAAGAAAAGCTGCTCAGCCTGCAAAAAGAGCTGGAGGTGCTGTCGTTCAAGGATGGCTTGACCAACATCGCCAACCGGCGCCGCTTCGACAGCAGTTTCGAACTGGAATGGGA
>JAEYVD010000110.1 GCA_023432075.1 Pseudomonadota bacterium
GTGGGCTCAAACCCCTGTTCGGCCAGCTTGGTGTGGACGGATTCGGTTTTCAGGGCGCGGTTGATACCCTGGTTCAGCGCCGCGATCGTCGCCTCGGGCGTGCCCGCCGCGCAGTAGGTCCCGAACTGGATCTGCGCCGAGAATCCCGCGAAGCCGCTTTCGGCCACGGTGGGAATATCCGGATATTTCGGCAGGCGCTGCGGACTGGTTACGGCCAGCACGCGCAGGCGGCCGGTCTTCAGATACGGTTCGACCGCGGCCACCGTGGCCACCACCACCTGGATCTGACCGCCCAGCAGGTCGGTCATCATCGGGCCGGTGCCGCGATATGGCACGTGCAGCATCTCGATGCCGCAGGCGGCTTGCAGCAGTTCGGTGGCCAGGTGCTGGGGCGTGGCGTTGCCGGGCGTGCCAAAGGTCAGCGCCTTGGGCTCGCGCCGCGCCTGCGCGACCAGTTCGGCCAGCGTCTTGGCGGGCAGGTCGCTATTGACCGCCACCATGTAGGGCGAGCGCGCAATTGGGCAAACGGGCGCCAGCTGCTTGAGCACGTCTTCGGGCGGGCGGGCGTAGTAGCGCACCGACGGCACCAGGCCGGCAAACAGCAACATGCTCCCGTCTTTCGCGCCATTGGCCGTGTAGTCCGCGCCCAGCATGCCGCTGGCGCCGGGTTTGTTTTCCACGACCACGGGGCGATCCATCGCGCCTTCCAGCGAGGCGGCGATGACGCGGCCCAGCACGTCGGTGCCGCCGCCCGGCGGGAACGGCACGATCACGCGCAGGGGCGCTTCGCGCGCGTCGGCCAGGCGCGGGGCGGCGGCGCCCAGCGGGGCCAGCGACAGTGCCGCCAGCGTCTTGATGAGGGTTCTGCGGTCCATGTGTCTTGTCTCCGTCCCCGCGTCGTGGCGGGGTTGTCGCGCATCGTCTCTGTCGGCGGACGATGTCAGGGTTCGGGGGAAATCAGTGTGGCGATGGCGTCGGCTAGGCCTTTGCGGCATGCGCCTGCGTCGAGGACGTCTGCGCGGGATTCGCCACCACCGGATGCGCCGACGCGAAGCTGCGCAGCGCGGCCGCCACCGTGCCGGGCTCCTCCACCGGCAGCATATGACGCTGTCCTGGCGCCACGCGGGCGCACGCCCGAGGCAGCGCCCGCGCCAGCTCGCGCGTCATGCGCGGGTTCGAGCCGACATCGTGTTCACCGGTCATGACCAGCACGGGGCAGGCGATGTCCGGCGCCGCCTGCGCCAGCAGCGGGTCACCCAACGCGAACAGCGCATACGCGGACAGAAAGCTCTGGCGGTCGTTGTCGAGCAGGCGCTGTTCGATCTGCGCCACGCGCGCGGGGTACGCGGCCTGAAAGGCGGGGGTGAACCAGCGCGTCAGCGACACCTTGGCGGCGGCTTCGGGGTCCTGCGTGGCCGCGGCATCCAGCCGGGCGCGCACGGCGGCGGCTTCTTCGTCCGTGCGCCGGAACACCGTGTTCAGCAGCACCAGCCGGCTGACGCGTTCGGGGCGGGCCGCCGCGTAGGCGCCCGCGATCAGGCCCCCCATCGAATAGCCCAGCACGGTCGCGTGTTGCCAGCCCGCGCTGTCCAGTTCGGCATCCAGTTGCGCGATGAAATCCTGGATGTCCGCCGGGCCGCGCAGCGCAGGCGCGGCGCCGTGGCCCAGCAGGTCATAACGCAGCACGTCGAAGTCCGGCTCAAGCAAGGGAACCAGCTCGTTCCACAGCGTGTGGTCCAGGCCGACGCCGTGCAAGAGGACCAGCGGTTCGCCGCGGCCGGTGCGCCGCCGTTGCATGTTCATTTTGCGCGCGCCTCCTGTGCTTCCTGCTCCAGTTCCTTCAGATCCGAATACCGGTTGCCGATGCGGTGATGCGGTCGGCCCGAAGTGGCCGCGCCCAGCGCGATCACGATCTCGTCGGGCGCCGGCGCGTCGTTGATGGTGGTCTGCACCGTCAGGTAATGCGAGCGCAGGCCTTCGTCCAGCTTGTGCATCAGCGGCACGGAGATCACGCAGCCGGGTCCGCCGCGCATGTTGGTGAAGCTGAGATAGCTGGTGCCGCCCACTGCGTTGCGGTAGAAGTTGCCGAAACGCAGCGTGTGGATCAGCGCGGAAGCATGCTCGACTTCGCCCGCGGTGCCGACCACGGCGGCCTTGCCGTAGGCCTCGATGTTGTCCGCCGAGCCGGCCTGGCGCAGTATCTCGCCGACCAGCAGTTCGCCCAATGGCGGCGCGGCTTCCAGGATGCCGGGCCGCAGGTCCTCCTGAAACGGCAGGCCAGCCCACGGATTGCGGATCACGGCGGCAGCCACGATCATCACCAGCGGACGCTCGGCCGCGCGGCCGCCTTCAATCAGGGTTTTCTCGACGTAACTGACTACCTTGCGCACTTGCAGCGACATGCACTTGCTCCGAAATCGTGGGGATGAATGACGAACCCATTGTTCGACGGTGCGTGCGATTTTGACAATCCAAATTAACGTGAGCTAATTTCAGAAAATCCGAATTCAAGGCGGCTTTCCCCATGCCTACTTCCCTGAAGATCCAGCATCTGCGCCAGTTCCTGCTGGCCGCCGATCACGGCAGTTTCCGCGTCGCCGCGCAGGGGACGTTCCGGTCGCAGGCGGCGGTGTCGGCCGCGATGCAGGACCTGGAGCAACAGCTGGGCGCGCCGCTCTTCGAGCCCGGCAAGCGTGCCCAGCTGACGGCGCTGGGCCAAGCGGTGGCGCCGCTGTTTCGCGAGCTGTTGGCCGCGCATGACCGGGTGCTGGACGCGGCGCGGCAGTTCGGCACGGGCAGCCAGGGGCCGGTGGCGATGGCCGTCATGCCGTCGCTGGCCGACGAGTGGCTGCCGCGGCTACTCGCGCGCTTTGCGCGCACCCATCCTGACGTGCGGATCCGCGCGTTGGACGAAACCTCGCCCGAGGTGCACCGGCTGGTGCTGGCAGGCGAGGTGCAGGTGGGCGTGGCCGGGCAGGCCCCGCGCACGGACGAGGTGGCATTCACGCCCGTGGCGCGGGACGCCTTCGGGCTGGTCTGCAAGAAAAGCCACCCGCTTGCGCGGCGGCGCGGCCCGGTGTCCTGGGCGGCGCTGGCCGATGAGCGGCTGGTCGGCAACGCCACCTTTGAAACGCTGAAGAACCGTCAATTAGGCAGCGGCATCGACGACCCGGCGATCGTGGTGTCCAACCGGGCTTCGCTATTGGCCAGCGTGGTGGGCGGCCTGGGCGTGACGGTGCTGCCGGTGCTGGCGCGGCCCGCGGCCGGCAGCGGGCTGGCGTTTGTGCCGCTGGCCGAACCCGTGGTCGAACGCATCGTCGGCGTGCTCACGCGCAAGGACGAGACGCTGTTGCCGTCGGTAGCCGCCATGCACGCGCTGGCGCTGCGGTCGCTGGCGCAGTTCACGCGGCGCAAGGGTGCGGTGCTGGTGTAGGGCTCGTAGGCCAGCCCGCGGCGCCGGCTGGCGTCATCCCCCGCACGCGTAGATCATGAACTGCCGGAAGGCTTCGGCCGGTTTGGCCATGGCCGCGCGCGGATGCCACAGCAGGCCGGCCTCCATGGGCGGCACGGCATCGGTGATGGGCACGGCTTCGATCTTGCGCCCCTCCAGCGACCAGGGCCGGTAAACCATGTCCGACAGCATCGTGACGCCAAAGCCATGCGCGACCAGGCCGCGCAGCGCCTCCATCGACCGCGTGCGAAAGGCGATGTCGGGCTGCAGGCCGTGACCGCGCCAATAACCCAGCGTGGATCGCTCGCCTTCGTCCATTTCGAGCAGGATGTAGGGATAGCGCGCGATGTCGGCGAGCGCGGGCGCGGCCGCCTGCGTCAGCGGATGCCCCGCCGCGGTCCAGAGCTGGCGCCTTGAACGCACCAGCACGTGGTGGCCGAAGCGCTCTCGCTTGTCCACGTTGGACAGCAACGCCACGCCCAGCTCCACGTCGCCGCTTGCCACGGCCTGTTCGATCTCCGGGCGGTCCAGATCCACCAGGTCCAGCACGACGTCCGGGTAGCGCCGCCGGAACCGCGCCAGCAGGTCGGGCAGAAAATACCCCAGCACGGTGTAGGACGCGGCGATCCGCACCGAGCCGCGCAGCGCATAACGCTGAAACCCGGGTTCGCGCAATGCGTCGTCCAGGGAGTCGAGCACGTCGCGGGCGCGCTGGTGGAAGTTGTGGCCCTCGGGCGTCAACGTCACGCCGTGCGCATGGCGGTCGAACAGGCGCACGCCCAGTTGTGCCTCCAGCGCCAGCACGGCGTTGGTGACCGCCGATTGGGACACGTGCTCGTCGGCCGCCGCCATGGAAAACCGCCCCGTGCGGGCGGCGGCGGCAAAGTACCGGAGTTGGCGCAGGGTGACGTCATTAGCCATGTGTTTTTCACATACCAGCTAGTCGAATATATGAATATACGATAGCTGCACGCGTTCCTACACTGCGGAAAACACGTAAATGCCCGCACCGCAGATTGCAGGAGACAACCCCCATGAACGCCCCTCTACCCCCTGGCGTGGCCGACACCCATGGCCTGTCGCTGGACGACAAATACGCGCAGCCCACCGGCCGCGTCTACCTGAGCGGCACGCAGGCGCTGGTGCGCCTGCCCCTGATGCAAAAGCAGCGCGACCAGGCGGCCGGCCTGAACACCGCCGGCTATGTGTCGGGCTATCGGGGATCGCCGCTGGGCGGCCTGGATCAGGCGCTCTGGAAGGCCAAGCGTCATCTGAAAGACAACGACGTCGTGTTCCAGCCTGGCCTGAACGAGGACCTGGCCGCGACCGCCGTCTGGGGATCGCAGCAGCTCAATCTGTTTCCCGGCGCACAGCGCGATGGCGTCTTTGGCATGTGGTACGGCAAGGGGCCGGGGGTGGACCGGTCGGTGGACGTGCTCAAGCACGCCAACTCGGCCGGCACGTCCGCGCA
>JAEYVD010000227.1 GCA_023432075.1 Pseudomonadota bacterium
CCCAGATGGCCCAAGCAAGCAGCGTGCCCCACGTGCCCGAGGCCGGACGGATCAGTCCGCTGCCAAAGCCAAACGCAATCAGCCGGCCCGGATCGCGGCAGACCCAGGAGAGCGCCGGATACGCGGCGCGGCGGCGGTCGCGCATGGAGGTGGAGTGCTTATCAGCGGAAGACATGGGGGGAAGGGCCTGCAAAAAGGAAGCCGCGGATCAGTCCGCGGGGAAGTGATCGAAGCCGGCGGGCAGCTCGGCAAGCGGCTGGCCGTGCGAGTCGAGAACGGCGATGCCCGGCTGCGGCAGGATCTCTCCCACCCGGGTCACGCGGGCGCCGGCCCTGCGGGCTGCCGCCAGCACAGCGTCGCGCCGGGACGGCGGCGCGGTGAAACACAGTTGATAGACATCACCCCCGCCCAGCAGCGCGCGTTGCAGCAGCGCCGCGTCCTGGCCCGCCAGCGCGGGCGCCATCGGCAGGTCCGCGAACCGCAGGCAGGCGCCGACGCGGCTGGCGGCCAGGATGTGACCCAGGTCCTGCACCAAGCCGTCGGACAGGTCGATTGCCGCATGGGCAATTCCGCGCAGCGCCATGCCCAGCGCCACCTGCGGCTCGGGCCATTCCAGCGCGCCGCGGGTGGCTGCCAGCAGCGCGGCATTAGCCGGATATTGCCCGTCGAGCAGCCGGTAGGCCACATCGGCCGCCCCCAGGTCGCCGGACACCCAGATGTCGTCGCCGCTTCGCGCGCCATCGCGGCGCAGCGCCTGGCCGGGAGGCACGGCGCCAAACACGGTCACGCTGATCGCCAGGTCATGCGCGCTGCGCGTGGTGTCGCCGCCGACAAGGGGGCACCCGTGGGCCGCGGCCAGCGCGTGAAAGCCTTCCGCAAACGCCGCCAGCCAAGGCTCGTCCAGGCGCGGCAAGGCCAGCCCGAGCACGCAGCCGATCGGGCGCGCGCCCATGGCCGCCAGGTCGGACAGGTTCACCGCCAGGGCCTTGTGGCCCAGCGCCTTCGGGTCTACGTCGGGAAAGAAATGCCGGCCTTCCAGCAGCAGATCCGTGCTGGTGGCCACCTGTTCACCGGGCGGGACAGGAAAGAGCGCGCAGTCGTCGCCAACGCCCAAGAGGCCGGCCGGCGCGGCACGCGTGAAATAGCGCGCAATCAGATCAAATTCGGACGCCACCGCGCCTCCACTATGCGGCGCCCGATGGTCGCCATTGTCTGCATGGCCGCCGTGCGGGCCAGATCGGGGCCGCGCGGATCCGGGCTCCGCCGGTCCGCAGCGGCGCCCCCCGGGGGGAAGCGCAAAGCGCTGCGGGGGGGCTCGCTATCGCCGTTGCTGCGCCGCGGCCTGGACCTCGTGCGCGCGGACATCGGCGGCCAGCTTGTCGAGCACGCCGTTGACGAACTTGAAGCCATCGGTGCCGCCAAACGACTTGGCCAGTTCCACGGCTTCGTTGATGGCGACCTTGTACGGCACTTCGACGTGATGGATCAGTTCGAAGCTGCCGATCAGCAGGATGCCGTGTTCAACGGGCGACAACTCGGCCAGCGGACGGTCGACGTAGGGCGTGAAGCGTTCGCGCAGCGCGGGCGCTTCGCGCAGCACGCCGTGCAGCAAGGTCTTGAACCACTGCGCATCGGCCTCGGAAAAGTCCTCGGTGTCGCGCAGATGGGCGTCGATCTCGCCGGCGTCCTGCGTGCCTTCGCCGCCGCGCAGCAGCCACGCGTACACGCCCTGCAGCGCGAATTCGCGCGCACGGCGGCGCGCGCTGCGCGCATTGGCGCGGGCCTGCGCCGCGCTATCAGCGCTGGTCGTCGTCTTCTTCGTCGTCAAAATCTTCGTCCTCGTCGTCTTCGTCTTCGTCTTCTTCCTCGGGTTCCAGCGCTGCCACCAGGTTGGCCATTTCGACGGCCACCTGGGCGCAATCGCGACCCTTGCCGGCGGCGCGGGCTTGCGCCTGCTCGTCGGTGTCGACGGTCAGCACGCCGTTCGCGACGGGGATGCCGGTTTCGAGGGAGATGCGGGTGATTGCCGTGGCCATTTCATTGCTGACCACTTCAAAGTGATAGGTTTCGCCGCGGATGACCGCGCCCAGCGCGATCAGGGCGTCGAATTCAAACGTTTCGGCCATGTGGGACAGGGCCACGCCCAGTTCCAGCGCGCCGGGCACGGTGGCGACCATCACGTCGCGCTCGTCCACGCCCAGTTCGGCCAGTTCCTTCAGGCACGCTTCGAGTTCGGCCTGGCCGACTTCTTCGTTGAAGCGGGCGCGTACGATGCCGATGTGCAGCCCTTCGCCGTTCAGGTCGGGGGTAAGGATGTAAGGGTTCATGTGTCGGCCTTCAGTGTGTTGCGGGAGTGTTCTGCGGGTCGCAATCGTAACCCGTAATGGTGAGCGAGAAACCCGCCATGCTGGGCATCTTGCGCGGCCGGGCCAGGAGCCTCATTTGACCGACGTTCAGGTCGCGCAGAATCTGGGCGCCGATCCCGTAAGTGCGCAGGCCGAAGCGGTCGGCGTTGGCGGAATTGGCCTGGGCCTTCGGGTCGTTCCAGCCTGCAATCTGGCCAAACAGGTGTTCCGTGGAAGACTGGCAGTTCATCAGCACCAGCACGCCGGCCGGGGCGGCGGCGATGGCCTCGAGCGCCTGGGCCACGCCCCAGCTATGCGGACTTGCGCCGGTATCCAGCACATCCAGCACAGACGCGGGCTCGTGCACGCGCACCAGCGTCTCGGCGTCGGGAGTCACATTACCATGCACCAGCGCCAAATGGGCGGAGCCAGTGGCAGCGTCTTCGTAGGCCACGGCCTCGAACGTGCCCCAAGCCGTCTGCATGGTGCGCTTGCCCACGCGCTTGACGATGGACTCGTGCTCGCTGCGGTATTGGATCAGGTCGGCGATGGTGCCGATCTTCAGGCCGTGCTGGCGGGCGAATTCGACCAGGTCCGGCAGGCGGGCCATGGTGCCGTCGGGCTTGAGGATTTCGCAGATGACGGCGGCGGGCGTCAGGCCCGCCATGGCGGTCAGGTCGCAGCCGGCCTCGGTGTGGCCGGCGCGCACCAGCACGCCGCCGGGCACCGCGCGCACCGGGAAGATGTGGCCCGGCTGGACCAGATCGGCCGGCTTGGCGTCGCGCGCCACCGCCACCTGGATGGTGCGGGCGCGATCGGCGGCCGAGATGCCGGTCTCGACGCCCTCGGCGGCTTCGATCGATTGCGTGAAATTGGTGCCGTAACGCGTGCCGTTGCGGGCGGCCATCATGGGCAGCTCGAGCTGGCGGCAGCGCTCTTCGGTCAGGGTCAGGCACACCAGCCCGCGGCCGTGCGTGACCATGAAGTTGATGGCTTCGGGCGTGACGAATTCGGCGGCCATGACGAGGTCGCCCTCGTTTTCGCGGTCTTCTTCGTCAACCAGGATGACGATGCGGCCGGCGCGCAGCTCGGCGATGATCTCGGCAACCGAAGCGATGCCGAAGGATTCCGGCTCGGAGCCGGGCAGGGAGGACAACTGGACGGACATGGCGTGACGCGTAAACCAGGCGGGAAAGCCCGGATTTTACCGCCCCTCTGGGCCGAACCCCTATTCGTGTCTGGCCGGCCCGTCCGGAGGGGGCCATCCGGTTAAACTTTCGCCCGGAGATCCCCCCAGAAAAACGAAGGAAAAACCTCATGCAAGCCCTTGCGGCCATGCCTTTGAACGTCGCGGCAGCCGTCCGCGTCGTCCTGACCGACATCGACGACACGCTGACCACCGAAGGCCGCCTGCCGGCCGACGCGTACGCCGCGCTGGAGCGCCTGGAACAGGCCGGCATTCAGGTCGTGCCCATCACCGGCCGCCCGGCCGGCTGGTGCGACCACATCGCGCGCATGTGGCCGGTGCGCGCCGTGGTCGGCGAGAACGGCGCGTTCTACTACGCCTACGACCGCAAGGCCCGCCGCATGACCACGCATTATTGGACCGACGCAGCCTCGCGCCAGGAAAGCCGCAAGCGGCTGGGCGCCATCCGCGACCGCGTCCTGGCCGAGGTGCCCGGCAGCGCCGTCGCCAGCGATCAGGACTATCGCGTGGCCGACCTGGCCATCGATTTCTGCGAAGACGTCCCCGCCCTGCCCGACGCCGCCATCAGCCGCATCGTCCAGATCTTCCAGGACGCGGGCGCGCAGGCCAAGGTCAGCTCCATCCACGTCAATGGCTGGTTCGGCGACTACGACAAGCTCACGATGACGCGCACCATGTTCCAGCGCGAGTTCGGCCAGGACGTGGCGGACGCGCTGGACAGCACGCTGTTCATTGGCGATTCGCCCAACGACGAGCCGATGTTCGCCTACTTCCCGATCTCGGTTGGCGTGGCCAACATCCAGGCCCAACTGCATCGCTTGACGCACCGCCCCGCCTTCGTGGCCGCGTTCCACGGCGGCGGCGGTTTCGTCGAAATGGCCGACCGGCTGCTCGCCGCGCGCCAGCCCTCCCAAGTCCAGCCGGCCTGAGGTCAGCACACCGTGGCAACTTCCAAGACCGCGGCGCCCGCCAATGACGGCCGCCGCAGCATCCAGTCCATCGAAGTGGGCGTGCCGCTGCTGGCCGCCCTGGTCGACGCCGGCAAGCCCCTGACCCTGCGCGATCTCGCGGCGGGCGCGGGCATGACCTCCGCCAAGGCGCACCCTTATCTCGTCAGCTTCATCCGTGTCGGACTGGTGCAGCAGGACGCCACCACCGGCCAGTACGAACTGGGCCCCTTCGCCCTGCAGATGGGGCTGGTCAGCCTGCAGCGCCTGGACCCTGTGCGCGTGGCCATGCCCGAGATCGCCAAGCTGCAATCCGAGATCGGCCACACGCTGGGCATCGCGGTGCTGGGCTCGCACGGCCCCACCATGATCCACATGACCGAAGCCAGCTATCCGGTTCACGTGAACATGCGCAAGGGCACGGTGATGTCCATGCTGCACACCGCCACCGGACTGGTGTTCGCGGCCTGGCTGCCCCCGAAGGTCAGCGAACACTACATCGCGCGCGAGGAAGGCGACACCGCCGTCATCGCCAGCGTGCCGCCCCCGCGCAAGGCCTCGCGCGCCAACATCGAAGCGCAATTGGCGGACATCCGCGTGCACGGCATGGCCCGCGCGCTGGGCAATCCGTTGCCGGGCGTGGACGCGCTGTCCGTGCCGGTCTTCGACAACACGGGCAGCATCGTGCTGGCGCTGACCAGCCTGGGCCCCACGGGCCTGTTCGACGTGTCGTGGGACGGCGCGATCGCGCGGCCGTTGCTCGCCTGCGCCCAGGAAATCTCCCGCAAATTGGGCTTCCGCGGCTGAGCGCGCTTTCGCGCAAAAACGAAAACAAAGCGAGCAAAACGAACAAAAGACGAAAAGAAAGGCAGGGACTTTCCCGAGTGTGCCGTCCCCGGTTGTGTGTTTGAATTCAGCAAACATTCAATTAATACCTACGAGGAGACACACGATGCAAGCCTTGCGTCTTATGCAGGCGGCCGCCCTGGCCGCATTCGCTTTTGGAGCGTCCGCCGCCCAGGCCGCCGACACCTGCTCCAACCGCGGCGACCTGGACCAGATGTACTGCGACTCGAACAAGGACCTGGTGGCCGACACGCCGACCGATCCGTCCAAGCTCAAGACGCCTTCCACGCTGGTGTTCACGTACACGCCCGTGGAAGACCCGGCCGTGTACGAAGACATCTTCAAGCCCTTCACCAAGCACCTGTCCGAGTGCACGGGCAAGCGCGTCGTGTTCTATCAGGTGCAGAGCAACGCGGCTGAAATCGAAGCCATGCGCTCGGGCCGCCTGCACGTCGGCGGCTTCTCGACCGGCCCCACCGCCTTCGCCGTGAACATCGCGGGCGCCGTGCCGTTCGCGGTCAAGGGCTACGCCGACGGCTTCCAGGGCTACAACCTGATCGTCATCGTCAAGAAGGACAGCCCCTACCAGAAGCTGACCGACCTGAAGGGCAAGAAGCTCGCGCACACCGCCCCCTCGTCGAACTCCGGCCACATGGCGCCCGTTGCCCTGTTCCCCAAGGAAGGCCTGACCCCCGACAAGGACTACAAGGTCATCTTCTCGGGTAAGCACGACCAATCGGTCATGGGTGTGAACTCCGGCGACTACGACGCCGCGGCCGTGGCATCCGACGTCTTCAAGCGCATGGTCGAACGTGGCCAGGTCAAGGAAGCCGATTTCCGCATCATCTACACCAGCGAGAAATTCCCGACCTCGTCGTTCGCCTACGCGCACGACCTGGAGCCGAAGTTCCGCGACCAGATGCTCAAGTGCTTCTACGACTACCGCTTCCCGCCGGAAATGTCCAAGGCCTTTGACAACGCCGACCGCTTCTATCCGGTGACCTACCAGAAGGACTGGGCCATCGTCCGCCAGGTCGCCGAGTCCGGTGGCGAAAGCTTCAACCGCGCGGCCTACGACCGCGAATCCGCCAAGAGCAAGAAGTAATCCAGCATGACGACGTCGCTACGCATTTCCGGCCTGGTCAAGGAATACCGGGCCGGCCGGCCGGTACTGAACGGCATCGACCTGCAGATCGCCGGGCAGGGGCTTACCGCCATCATCGGGCCGTCGGGCACCGGTAAAAGCACGCTCCTGCGCTGCATCAACCGGCTGATCGAACCCACCAAGGGCGAGATCGTCCTGCAGTCAGAAGACGGCACCGTCGATCTGGCGCAAGTGCGCGGCGCGTCGCTGCGCCGCGCGCGCCGCCGCATCGGCATGGTGTTCCAGGAATACAACCTGGTGGAACGCCTGACGGTGATGGAAAACCTGCTGACCGGCCGGCTGGGCTATACCTCGGCCATGAAGGCCTGGATGCGCCGTTTCGACCCCGAGGACATCGAGCACGCCTACAAGCTGCTCGACACCGTGGGCCTTGCCGGGTTTGCCGACCAGCGCGCCGATGCGCTGTCGGGCGGCCAGCGCCAACGCGTGGGCATCGCCCGCGCGCTGATGCAGCGCCCGCAGGTGCTGCTGGCCGACGAACCGACGTCGTCGCTCGATCCCAAGACCTCCGTCGAGATCATGGAGCTGCTGTCCGCGCAGGGCAGCGCCACAGGCATCCCCGTCATCGTCAACATCCACGACGTCGAACTGGCCCGCCGCTATGCCACGCGCATCGTCGGCATGTCGGGCGGCCACGTGGTCTATGACGGCAACGGGCAGGGCCTGGACGCCACCATGCTCAAGACCATCTACGGAGGCGAGTCTTGGCTGGAATGACGCAACCCCGGGGCGCCATCCGCCCCTTCGCCATGTCGGGGCGCGCCAAGCTGGGCATGCTGCTGCTGGTGCTCTACACCATCTATGCGGCCGCGCAGCTCGACTTCAGCTGGTCGCGTTTCGAGGCCGGCATGGGGCACGCCTCGACGTTCCTCGCGCGCATGTTCCCGCCCAATTTCGAGAAGCCCGCCACCTTGTGGAAGGGCATCGCGGAAAGTCTTGAAATCGCGGTCCTGGCGTCGATGCTGGGCATCTTTCTTGCCCTGCCCGTGGGCCTTTTGGGCGCACGCAACCTGATGCCCGCGTGGATCTCGTGGCCCGCGCGGTCGATCGTCGCTTTGTGCCGTGCGCTGCACCCGGTCATCGTCGCCATCCTGTTCGTCAAGGCCGTGGGCTTTGGCGCGCTCGCAGGCATCCTGGCGCTGACCGTGGCGTCCATCGGCTTCATTGGCAAGCTCTTCACCGAGGCTATTGAAGAAATCTCGCTCAAGCAGGTCGAGGCCGTGCGCGCCACCGGCGCGTCGTTCGCCAACGTCATCGTCTTCGGCGTGCTGCCGCAGGTGTTCGCCCGTTTCATCGGCTTTGCCACCTACCAATTCGACTCCAACCTGCGCAACTCCACCATGGTGGGGATCGTGGGCGCGGGCGGCGTGGGCGGCACGTTGTTCTCGGCCTTCCAGCGCTTCGATTACGACTTCGTCAGCGCCATCCTGCTGACCCTGATCGCGATCATCATGCTGGGCGAAATCCTGGCTGGCTTCGTGCGGGCGGTGTTCCTGGACAACCTGGGTTTCGACCGCATCCTGCAAAGCCGCTTTGCCGGCGCGCGGGGCCTGGGCAGCAGCAAGCCGACGGCGGCGCGCAAGGCGGAGGTGGACGAATGAACGCCCACGTTTCCCCCTTGAACCCCGCCGGCCAGCCGCGTGTCTGGCAACGCTACAGCATGGGCCAGCGCCTGCTGCGCTTTGCGTTGTACCTGCTGCTGGTGGCCGCCGTCGTGCAAGCGATCCGCGGCGTGGAGATCATTCCGGAATTCCTGTATGACGCGCCGGAGCAGATGGCCGACCTCTTTCGCCGGATGTGGCCGATCGACTGGGCCTACTATCCGGATGGCGTCCACAACGCGCTGATCGAAACGCTGCACATCGCCACGCTGGGCACCATCCTGTCGGTGTTCATGGCCGTGCCGGTGGGCCTGCTGGCGGCCAACATCCTCACGCCCAGCAAGACCATCAACATGCTGGCCCGGCTGATCCTGGTGTCCAGCCGGTCGGTCAACTCGCTGGTCTGGGCGCTGCTGTTCATCGCCATCTTCGGACCGGGCGCACTGGCCGGCACGCTGGCCATCGCCTTCCGCTCGATCGGCTTTGTCGGCAAGCTGGTCGGCGAAGCCATCGAGGAAGCGCAGCGCGGCCCGATCGAGGCCGTCACGGCCACCGGCGCCAGCAAGGCTTCGGTGATCTGGTATGCCTACTGGCCGCAGATCCGCCCGGCGTTCTGGTCCATCGTGCTGCTGCGCTGGGACATCAACGTGCGTGAATCCGCGGTGCTGGGCCTGGTTGGCGCCGGCGGCATCGGCATGGCGCTGGACACCGCGCTGAACCTGTTCCAGTGGGACCGCGTCGCCCTGGTGCTGGCCGCCATCTTCGTGGTTGTCGTCCTGGCCGAAGTCATCATCACGCAGGCGCGCAAACGCATCCTGTAGCCCGCTTTACGCTTGTCGGTTTCCCCTGACAGCGCTCCTTCGCCGCCCCCCTGTGGGGCGGCGTTTTCTATGGGCGGTTCCTTTCTGTTCGCAAGCAACGCAAAAGCGCCTGAACGCCATTGATCGGCCGCCTTGTTTTTGCGCCGCGATCACGTCTATTCTCCATGTGAACAAAATATGACCGGTCATCAAATCGCACCCGCGCCTTGATTAAGATCTCGGCTTTTGCCGTTGGACACCCGCTGCCATGTCGGAACAGGAATTGAAACTGCACGTGCCCACAGCTTCACGCCAGGCCGTGTTGCGTGAAGTCAAGCAGCGAGAGGCCACGCGCCTTCGCCTGCATGCCATGTATTTCGACACGCCGGAGCGCGAGCTTGCGCGGGCGCGCATCGCCATCCGGCTACGGCAGGAAGGGCCCGATTGGGTGCAGACGCTGAAGATGCCCGGCGCCGACGCGATCTCGCGCATCGAGATGAACCATCCGCGCCCCGGTCCCGTGCTCGACCTGTCGGTCTATGCCGGCACCGAAGTCGAAGGCCCGCTATCCGCCATCAAAGGCGAACTGGGCCTGCGCTACGAAACCGACGTGCAGCGCCTCTTGCGCAAGATCCGCACGCGTCACGGCACGGTGGAACTGGCCTACGACACCGGCATCCTGCGCGCGGGCGCGCTGGAGCTGCCGATCTCCGAACTGGAATTCGAACTGGTGTCGGGGCGCCCCGCCGCCATCTTCGCCGCCGCGCGCG
>JAEYVD010000306.1 GCA_023432075.1 Pseudomonadota bacterium
GCGCCGCCCGCTGCGCCATGTCGATCGCCGCGCGGGCCTGCGCGGCATCGTGGATGCGGCCCAGCTTTTTCAACTGGGCGTCATCAAAGCTCTGAATGCCCAACGAAAAGCGCGTGACCCCGCTAGCCGCGTAGTCCCGGAAACGGCCGGCCTCGGCCGTGCCCGGATTGGCCTCCATCGTGATCTCGGCGTCGGGCCACAGGTTCAGGTACGCCCGCAACATCGCCAGCAGCTCGTCCAGACCGGCGGCCGACAGCAGACTGGGCGTGCCGCCCCCGATGAAGACGGAGATCACCTGCCGGCCCCAGATGGACGGCAGCGACTGTTCCAGGTCGCTGCGCAGCGCGTCCAGATAGGCGCGCTCGGGAATTTCGCCTGGCGCGGCATGCGAGTTGAAATCGCAGTAAGGGCATTTGCGCACGCACCAGGGCACGTGGACGTAGACGGAAAGGGGCGGCAGGCTGGTCAGCGTGGCGCCAGCAGGCACGACGAGGCGCGACTTAGGCGCGCCCATGTCGTTGCGGATGGGAATGGTGATGGACATGCGGAAAATTCCTGGCGCCTTGCCGGCGCCGTGTTCAAGCGTTGCCCAGCTTGCTGAGCAGCTCGCGCAGCGCCCGGGCGCGGTGGCTGACCCGGTTTTTTTCGTCGGGATCCAGCGACGCGGCGGTCAGCGCCATGTCGGGCAGGTAGAAGTGCGGATCGTAGCCGAAACCGTTGGCGCCTTCGGGCACATCGATGATCTCGCCATGCCACAGGCCCTCGCCGATGAGCGGGCGGGGATCGTTCTCGGAACGCACCAGCGCCAGGACCGCCACATACCAGGCGCTGCGGTCCTCGACCGATGCCAGGTTGCGCACCAGCAACGCATTGTTGGCCGCATCGGACTTTTCGCCGCCGTGCATCTTGGCATAGCGGGCCGAATAGACACCGGGTGCGCCATCCAGCGAGGCCACGCACAGGCCCGAGTCGTCCGCCAGCGCGGGCAGCCCGGTCAAGCGGCTGGCGTGGCGCGCCTTGGCCAGCGCGTTTTCGACGAAGGTGACGTGCGGCTCTTCGGCTTCCGGCACGCCCAGTTCGCCCTGAGGCACCAGCTCAATGCCCAGCGGCGCGAACAAGGCGGAGAACTCGCGCAGCTTGCCGGCATTGTTGGACGCCAGGACGACGCGGCGCAGGGAGTCGGGAATCTTGGGGGATGTCATAGGGCGGATTGTATAGGGGCGCGCCTGCGGCGGGCGCGCATTCCACGATGATGGCGCGGGTACCACGCCCGGGTGAATTGCTTGTTGACACTTTTGTAACAGCGCCCGAAGATTGCACGTCAACGATTCGGCGCAACAACGCAGACATATTTTGTTGTCAATATGACCCATCTTGTCACTGATCGTTTCTCAATGCCCCAGCGATGAACTCCATTCACGCTTTGCCACGGCCTGCGGCGGCCCGTGCTCCCCATCACCATCCCGGCGGAGCGCCCGCCCAGGCCAGCCTGGCCGGCATCCTGCGCGAAAGATTGTTGCGTCCGCGCTTCCAGCCGGTGATCGACCTGTCCCACAGCCGGATCTATGGGCACGAAAGCCTGATCCGCGGTCCCGCCGACACGCCCCTGCACTATCCCGATGCCCTGTTCGCCGAGGCGCGCCGTCAAGGCTTGCACCCGCAGCTTGAACTGGCCAGTTTTCGCGCGGGCGCGCGGGGGTTCGAACAGAACGACGCCGCCGGCAAGCTGTTCCTGAACCTGTCCGGCTCTGCCCTGCTCCATTACTGGACCCTCTGGGGCTACGACATGCCCGCCCGGCTGCTCAAGGATTGCGCCCTGGAGCCCGCCAGCATCGTTGTCGAACTTACCGAACAGGATCCCCTGTCTGACCGCATGGCGGACCTGCACAACGCCTTTGCGTGCCTACGCGAAGCCGGCATGCGCATCGCGCTGGACGATTACGGGGTCGGCAATTCCAACCTGCAGCTCTGGGCGGAAACCCAGCCCGAGCTGGTCAAGATCGACCGTTACTTCTTTGACGGCATCGGCCACGACGAGCGCAAGCAGAACATGGTGCGGGCCATCCTGAAGGTGGCCCAGCATCTGGGCACCTCGGTCATCGCCGAAGGCATCGAAACCGCCGAAGACCTGGCTGTCGTGCGTGAGCTGGATATCCGATACGCGCAGGGCTGGTTCCTGGGCATGCCCGAGGAAATCCTGCTGACCGAACTGACGCCGCCGCTACGGGACTCGCTGCGTTCCCGCACGTCGGCGCCCGTGTCGCAACGCGCCGCCGGCGGCACCGCCGTCAGCCTGCGCGTCGAAGCGCCGGCCGCGCTGCTGACCAAGCACACCAACGATGACGTGCATCGTCTTTTCATCGAGCACAAGAATCTGCACGCCGTGGCAGTGATCGACGCCGACAACCGGCCGGTCGGCATCATCAACCGGCGCGACTTCTCGGAACACTACGCCCAGCGCTACACGCGCGAGCTCTTCGGCCGCGACGCCTGCTCGACCTTCATGAACGCCGAGCCGGTGCTGGTGGATGTCAACGTGTCCATCGACCAGCTGAGCCACGTGCTGATTTCCGAAGACCAGCGCTACCTGATGGACGGGCTCATCATCACGCGCGACGGCCGCTACGACGGCCTGGCCACCGGCGAAACGCTGGTGCGCTCGGTGACCGAGATGCGGATCGAGGCGGCGCGCTACGCCAATCCGCTGACGTCCCTGCCCGGCAACATCCCCATCAGCCGGCACATCGCCACGCTGCTCGAAGACGCAGCCGACTTCACCATCTGCTACGGCGACCTGAACAACTTCAAGCCCTTCAACGACGTGTACGGCTATTGGCGCGGCGACGACATGATCATGCTGACCGCCGACGTCATCAAGCGCCACTGCGATCCGCAGCGCGATTTCGTGGGACACGTCGGCGGCGACGACTTCGTGGTGCTGCTGCGCAGCCCCGACTGGATGGCGCGCATCGAGCGCATCATTGCCGAATTCAACGAGGAAGCCGTGGCCCTGTATGACGAACAGGGCCGCCGCAACGGCGGCATCGAGGCCGAAGACCGTTACGGCGTGCCGCGCTTCTTTCCGTTCGTGACGCTGGGCGTGGGCGCCCTGACCGTCACGCCCTCGTTATGCGAGCGCATCCGCCCTGAGGACATCGCCTCGGCGGCCGCCCATGTCAAGCACAAGGTCAAGCACGGGAATCTGTCGCTCGTGGCCGAGCGCTACAGCGGCGCCGCCCTGCCGCAACTCACCGGCTGAGGCCTCGCGCGCCGCGGCCTGCGCGCCCGGCGCGATCTGGAATTTGGCCACGGCCCGGCGCAGTCCTTGCGCCTGGGATTCCAGCGCCGCCGCGGCAGCCGCCGTCTGCTCGACCATCGCGGCCGTTTCCTGCGTGGCGCGTTCGATATCGGCCACCGCGTGGTTGACCGACGCAATCCCGGTTGCCTGCTCGGCGGTGGCGTTGGAGATCTCGGTCACGATCTGCGTCACGCGATCGACCGAGGACACCATGTCGCGCATGGTATCGCCCGCCAGGTTCACATGACGCACGCCCGCCTCCACGCGCGCGGCCGAATCCTCGATCAGGCCCTTGATCTCGCGCGCCGCCTGGGCGCTGCGTTGCGCCAGCGACCGCACTTCACCCGCCACCACGGCAAACCCCTTGCCCTGCTCGCCCGCGCGGGCCGCTTCCACGGCTGCGTTGAGCGCAAGGATGTTCGTCTGGAACGCAATGCTGTCCACCACGCCCACGATCTCGCCGATGCGCCGCGCGCTGTCGGCTATGCCCTGCATGCTGTGCACCACTTCATCGACCGCCTGGCCGCCGCGTTGCGCCAGCTGAGTGGCGCTCACTGCCTGGCGGCTCGCCAGGTCGGCGTTGCCCGCGGTCATTTGAACGGTGTGGGCAAGCTGGGTCATATTGGCCGCCGCTTCCTGCAGCGAGCCGGCCTGTCGCGCCGCGCGGTCCGACATATCGGCGCCGCCTGCCGCAATCTCCCCCGAGCCGGTGTGGATCTCTTCCACCCCCAGACGCACGGACGCCACCGCGGCCGACAGGCCCGTCTGCATGCGGCGCATCGCCGAATACAGGACGCCAATTTCGTTGTCGCCGCGCTGGGAGATCGCGCCGGTCAGGTCGCCGTCCGCGATGCGGTCAAAGTGCGCCCCCGCCTCGTTCAGCGGCCGCACGATGCTGCGGCGGAATCCCAGCCGGATCAGCACCGCCAGCACCAGGACGAAGCCCAGCACGGCCGCCGCCACCACGATGACGCGCTCAAGCGTACGGCTTGCACCGGCCACGGCTTCCTGCCCCTGTTCGCGGGCGTAGGCCTGGTAGGCCTCCGCCTGCTTCACATAGGCCGCACCGCTGGCCGGCAGCGCCTTGTCCGTCAAGCGGTTGACCTCGATCCCGTTCCAGCCCTGGATCGCGGTGCGCATCGGCACGAGCGTCTGGTCGGCAAAGGCGGCATACGCCGTCAGCACCTGGGCAAACAGCGGCGCGCCCTGGACGCTGTCGTCCGGGTTGGCGCGCAAGCGCGCCAGGCTGGCCGCCGCCTGCTTGAGCAGCCCATCGGCCTGGGCCAGCGACGCATTGCGCGCGCCTTCGAGACCGCCTTCCATTGCCGTCTTGGCGTCGGTCAGCGCGGCGCGCGCCTGGAAAAGCCGGCTGGTCATGTCGGCCAGATCGCTCGCCCTTTCGATGCTGCCCCGTCCCAGGGCCTCGATATCCGCGCGGTTGTCGCGCAGGACCGTGATGCCCGCCGCCGCGGCAAGCGCGAAGAGCACGACGAACAAGGCAAGAATGGCCGACAGCGCCGTCGTTACCCTCAGATTTTTTCGCATATCCATCCGTGTATAGCGTGGCCGCCAGCGCGGCAGTGCGACGGATTATGGACATCCAGTTTGGCAATTTCTTGACACAACCTCGATTGGGACGTGTCGCACTGCCGTCATGAAGCGCCGCTTTTGCGATCAGGAACCCCGTGTTAATGATTTGTGAATTGGCACATGCGCGGCCTTGCGGCACATTCGATCCTGTCCCGAACCATTCCTTCAATCAGAAAAGCCCGTCACATGCTCCAAGCCTCCCACGCCTACCAGGACATCCGCGAAGCCGTCCGCGACCTCTGCGCGCAGTTTCCCTCCGAGTACTTCCGCAAGGTCGACGAAGAACGCGGCTACCCCGAGGACTTCGTGCGCGCCCTCACCGAGGCCGGCTGGCTGGCTGCCCTGATCCCCCAGGAATACGGCGGCTCGGGCCTGGGCCTGACCGAAGCCTCGGTCATCATGGAAGAGATCAACCGAAGCGGCGGCAACTCCGGCGCGTGCCACGGCCAGATGTACAACATGGGCAC
>JAEYVD010000333.1 GCA_023432075.1 Pseudomonadota bacterium
CGTCGGCGTGGTTGCCGGCGTGAAAGGCGTGGCGGTAGCTGAACACGGGGCTGTCTGCCTCAGGCGGCGGGCCGGATGGCGGCCAGCTCGTCGGTGAAAATGCCGTCGATGCCCCAGTCGAGCAGCAAGCGCGCGCGTTCGGGGTCGTTGACGGTCCAGGCCGCGATGCGGTAACCGGCGGCGTGCACGGCATCGATCAGTTCGCGGGTGGCGTCCTTCTGGTTGATGTTCAGGGCAACGCACTGGTACTTGGCGAGCCGTTCACGCCAATCGGCCGGCACCTTTTCCACCAGCAGCGCGCGCGGCAGTTCGGGCGCGGCCTGAAGGGCGGCTTGAAGGGCTTCTTCTGCAAACGAGGACAGCAGCGGCGCCGTATTGGCGCCTTGCCACAATTGGCGGGCCGCCAGGGCGACGGCGCGGCCCGTCTCGGCCTCGCGGCCCGGGCAGGGCTTGATTTCGACGTTGCTGGCGATGCCGTTGGCCAGCGTGTAGCGCGCGACGGAGGCAAAGGTGGGCAGCGGTTCGCCCGCGTAGGCCGCCGAGTGCCAGCTGCCAAAGTCCAGCTGGGCCAGCTCGGCGAACGTCTTGGCGGCAGCGGGGCCGTTGCCGTTGGAGGTGCGGTCGACGTCGTCGTCGTGCATCAGCACCAGCACGTTGTCGCTGCTGAGCTTCACGTCGTACTCGAACATGGTGAAGCCGTTTTCGGCGCCCACGCGCATGGCGGCCAGCGTGTTCTCCGGCGCCAGGCGGCCGCCGCCGCGGTGCGCGATGTAACGGGAGTAGGGCCAGGAGGGAAGGTTTGCGGTCATTTCGGTGCTGCTTTGGGGTTCTTTTGGGACAGGTTGCAAGGATACCTTGTCTTGGCCCCGGGCCTACTTCATCGGCGCCTTGTCCTCGGAGACGTCCATGATCATGCGCGTGGCCAGGTACAGGCGTGGCACGATGCTGTCGATCAGGACGTACTCGGCGTCATTCGAATGCGCCCCGAAGCCGCTCAGGCCCATCCCCTCGATGACAGGGCCGCGGGCCTTGAGCGCCGCAAAGGCGGCGTCCGTGCCGCCGCCGCTGGCTCGGTCCACCACTTTCAGCGGCAGGTCCAGCTCCTGGTAGATCTTCACGCCGTGCTGGGCGAGGGCGCGCGATGCCGCGGTTGCCTCCAGCGGCGGGCGGCGGACTTCAAATTTGACGCTGACCTTGGATTCGGGCAGCAGCTTCTTCTGGACCCGTTCCTCCAGTGTGCGCGCCAGCGCGTCGAAATCCGACACGCGCAGGGCGCGGGCGTCGCCCTGGGCAGTGGCCAGGCCCGGAATGACGTTGCGGTTGGTGCCGGCCTGGGCGACCGTCCAGTTCAATTTCAGTCCCTCGTCGGGCTTGGACAGGTCGTCCAGCTGCAGCAACTGGTGGGACAGTTCATAGAGCGCGTTGACGCCGCCCTCCGGCCGCGCGCCCGCATGCGAGGTCTTGCCATGCACCGTCAGGTATGCCGCGCCGATGCCGCTGGTCGCCAGCGTCAGGCGCGGCTCCATGCCGCCGCCCTCAAACGAAAAGACGGCATCCTGATCGGCGCCCAGACGGGTGATGGTGCTGCGCGCACCCGGCGAGCTGATCTCTTCGTCCCCGTTGATCAGCACGGTCAGCGTGCCGTAATCGGAAAATTTCAGGGCCTTCAGGAGCGCGATGGTGTGCAGGATCGCCGCCACACCGTGCTTGTCGTCGGCGATGCCCAGGCCATAGGCCTTATCGCCATCGATCCGGAAGGGCTGATCCTTCAGCATGCCGTTGCGGTACACGGTGTCCATATGGGCGATCAGCATGATCTTCTTGCTGCCGCTGCCCTGGAACTGCGCGTGGACCATCGGACCGACCTTTTCGGGCGTGTCGTCCAGCCGGAAGACGTCAGTCGGCGCGATTATCTTCACGGTGCCGCCCAGCGCCTGGAGCCGGTCACGGATCAGTTCCGCGATGCGTTCGACGCCCTCGACGTCCTTGCTGCCCGACTCGATGTTCACCAGATCGCGCATCGTATCGAGCACCGCCTGCTGCTGGCCCTTGGCCGCGTCCAGCACAGCAGCCACCGGGGCAGCTTGCGCGGCGTGCGCGCACCCTAGAAACGCCAAGGCGATGCAGGATTTGATAAAGGGCAGGCGGGAAGGCATGAACGGCATCTTGGGTGACCTTTTTGCACGCGGGAAGGGGACCGGCCTTGCGCCGGCCTGGCAGCGGGGAGCCCGGCTGGCCGGACAGCCCCAGGCCACGATACGAGGGCGAGACGGGGCGGGTAATGGGGGTTTCCCGGGTTGACGGGGCTCAGATGGACGGGGACGGAACAGCCGCCACCCTGTCCGTTGCGGCGCGCGTGGACCCCATGGCTACGTAATGAATGAGAAATGGTAAAATCCGCCCGCTGATCCCGGTAATAACCGGTATGGGAATAGGGGCGAATCCACTTCGCCTTTTTTTATGCGTTTTCGTGCGGCCCCGGGCATCCATCCCGGAGCGCGGCAA
>JAEYVD010000353.1 GCA_023432075.1 Pseudomonadota bacterium
CGCGTGGCGGCGGGCGGGCTGTCGCATGCGGGCAGCAGCGACGTGCGCCGCACGCCGGACGCATCGCCCGAGAAACGCATTGCCGCGCAGCGCATCGCGCACGACCTGGTCGAGCGCATCGGCACGCTGCAGGCGCTGGGCCTGGGCTATCTGGCGATGGACCGGTCCACGCCGACGCTGTCGCCCGGCGAATTGCAGCGCTTGCGGCTGGCCACGCAGATCCGCTCAAACCTTTTTGGCGTGGTGTACGTGCTGGACGAGCCCTCGGCGGGCCTGCACCCTGCGGACGGCCAGGCGCTGCACCGCGCGCTGGACCAGCTCAAGGCGGGCGGCAACACGCTCTTCGTCGTGGAGCACGACCTGGACACGCTGCGCCGCGCCGATTGGCTGGTGGACGTGGGACCCGGCGCAGGCCAGCATGGCGGGCAGGTGCTGTACAGCGGTCCGCCCGACGGCCTGCGCAAGGTCAAGGAATCGGTCACGGCCAAATATCTGTTCGATGCGCGGCCCGCCAGCCGGCGCACGCCGCGCGAGCCCACCGGGTGGCTTGAGCTGCGCGGCATCCACCGCAACAACCTGCATGGCGTGGACGCGCGCTTTCCGCTGGGGGCATTCACGGCGGTGACGGGCGTGTCCGGGTCGGGAAAATCCAGTCTGGTCAGCCAGGCGCTGGTCGAACTGGTGGGCGAACATCTGGGCCAGGAGCTGCCCGCCGAGGAATCCGACAGCGACCTGCCGCAGCCCGGCAACCTGCCGCGCACGACGGGCCGCCTGTTTGCCGGCGCGCAAGCCATCAAGCGGCTGGTCAATGTGGACCAGAAGCCCATCGGCCGCACGCCGCGGTCCAACCTCGCCACGTATACCGGCCTCTTTGACCACGTGCGCAAGCTGTTTGCCGGCACCAAGGCCGCCCGGTCGCGGCGTTACGGCGCCGGCCGCTTTTCCTTCAATGTCGCGCAAGGGCGCTGCGAGACCTGCGAGGGCGAAGGCTTCGTCCACGTCGAATTGCTGTTCATGCCCAGCGTGTATGCGCCGTGCCCCACGTGCCACGGCAGCCGCTACAACGCCAAGACGCTCGAAGTCGAATGGAATGGCCGCAACATCGCGCAGGTGCTGGACATGACCGTGGACGAGGCGCGCGCGTTCTTCAAGGACGAGGCCGTCGTGTCGCGTCCCCTGACGCTGCTCTCTGAAATCGGACTGGGCTATCTGCGCCTGGGCCAGCCCGCCACGGAACTGTCCGGCGGCGAGGCGCAGCGCATCAAGCTGGCGACCGAGCTGCAACGCAGCCAGCGCGGCAACACGCTGTACGTCCTGGACGAGCCCACCACGGGCCTGCACGCGGCGGATGTGGACAAACTGATGACGCAATTGCACGGCCTGGTCGACGCCGGCAACACCGTGGTCGTGGTGGAACACGACCTGCGCGTGGTGGCGGGCAGCGACTGGATGCTGGACGTCGGACCCGGCGCCGGCGAGGCAGGCGGCGCGATCGTGGCAGCCGGCACGCCGCAGGCGGTCAGCCGCGGCAACGCCGGCGTCACGGCGCAGTTTCTGCGGCCTTTCTTTGATTGAGGAAACATGGCGGTCATCGACCGGCCCTGAACGCGGCTAGGGCTGCTGCCGCATTTCGTCGGCCAGCGTGTCCCGCATGCGCTCCATGCTTTCCTGGCCGACCTCGATCAAGCCGCCTATCGGTTGGTCGATGTCCAGGATGAAGGTCAGCACCAGGGCGATCAGCGCGGCAAACATGCCGGTCGACACGGGCCGCCGCCTTCCATACAGGCCGGTGCCGTAGGCGATGTAAGCCATCGAACCGGCGGCCACGATGAAGAGCAGGTAGTAGACCGGCTCCGGCACGTGGTTTTCCAGCGCAACGCGCCGCTTCTCGTTGATCTGCGCCATGTCGTTGATGGCCTGGATAAACATGATGGTGGAGATGGTCGGCGGGTTCTCTGCCCGGGCCGCGACCGCCGCCCGGATCTGGCGTTCGATGCGGCGCGCGGTGGCGTTGGCGGCGGCAAAGCGCGGCGAATCCTGGTCGGCCAGGTGGTAGTCCAGCGACGCCGAGGTGTATTCATGCAGCATCTTCGCCACCGCAGGGCGGTGCTCGGCGGGAATGAGCTGCGATCGCCAATAGGCATTGCCGATGGCGTTGGCCTCTTCCAGCACCAGGTTTTTGCGCGTCTCGAAACGCGTGACCGACATGGCAAACGTGAACCCCAGCAGCAGGGCCAACAGGCCAAGCAGCGCGGTTTGCAGCGCGGTGATGTGCGTCTTGGCGGCCTCGTCGGCCGGCTTGCGCAGCCGGCGGCCGAGCCGGTAGGCAAGCTCGATGACGGCCAGGAAAATGATGAGCACGACGAAAAAGATGATGACCTCGTCAACTTCCCGCAGCATGCCGTTTTCCCCCGGGTTGGATGTGCGCATCAGCGTAAGCCGATTGCGCGGCGGCGGCAATCGGGCGTGGCCCTGACGTCCCGCCCGTCAGCGAAATGCCAACATCTTGGAGTAAGGTGTCGCTTCCCAACTTGAAGACCCCGCACGGAGCAGAACTTGAAATACCGCAAACTCGGCCGTACCGACCTGGACGTCAGCCTGATCGGGCTGGGCACCATGACCTGGGGCGAGCAGAACACTGAAGCGCAGGCGCACGAACAACTGGACTACGCGCTGGAGCGCGGCGTCAACCTGGTCGACGTGGCCGAAATGTACCCGGTGCCGCCCAAGCCCGAAACGCAGGGCCTGACCGAAACCTACATCGGCACGTGGCTGGCCAAGACGGGCCGCCGCAAAGACATCGTGCTGGCCAGCAAGGTCGCCGGCCCCGTGCGCGACCCCAAGCGTCCCGGCCACATCCGCGACGGCAAGACCTTCCTGGACCGCAAAAACCTGACCGAGGCGCTGGACGCCAGCTTGAAGCGGCTGCAGACGGACTACCTGGACCTGTATCAGCTCCACTGGCCCGACCGCACCACGGCCACGTTCGGCCAGCTGAACTACCCGTGGGTCGAAGACGAGCACACCGTGCCGATCGAGGAAACCCTGTCGGTGCTGCAGGACTTCGTGCGCGCCGGCAAGGTGCGCCACGTGGGCGTGTCCAACGAAACGCCGTGGGGCGTCAGCCAGTTCCTGCGCCACGCCGAAAACCAGAACCTGCCGCGCATCGCCTCGATCCAGAACGCCTACAGCCTGCTGAACCGCGTGTTTGAGATCGGCCTGTCGGAATTCACGCACCACGAAGGCGTGGGCTTGCTTGCGTATTCGCCGCTGGCGATGGGCATGCTGTGCGGCAAGTACCTGGACGGCGCCAAGCCGGCCGGCGCCCGCCTGACGGTCTACTCGCGCTTCACCCGCTACAGCAACCCCCAGGCCGAAGCCGCCACGCGCGAATACGTGGAACTGGCCCGCGCACACGGCATCTCGCCGACGCACCTGGCGCTCGCATGGGTCAACCAGCGCCCCTTCGTCACCAGCAACCTGATCGGCGCGACGTCGCTGGAGCAGCTCAAGGAAAACATCGACAGCGTCGACGTGACCTTGCCGGCGGACGTGCTGGACGCGATCAATCAGATCCACACGCGGCATCCGAATCCGGCGCCTTGAAACGAGCAAGGCGAGCAAGGCGTGCAGGGCAGAAAGAACTTAATGCCCTGATCGGACGCTATTGATCTCTGCAGCGGTCTACGTGCAAAAGCTCACTTGCGAAAGCGGTGGGCTTTTTGCTTTGCATGAGGGGATGCCAATGCGTCAGGCGATTTTCGTGTTTATCTGATTCAAGCCGCATTCTGCGGCGCTCAAACTCCGGTGCATCTGCAATTGCCAGGAGCCATGATGACAGGGCGCCCGATCATTCGTGTTGGCGACAAGACCACCCATGGCGGCACGGTGATGGAGGGATTTTCGTCCTACATCCAGATCGGCTGCGCCACGGTGGCAGGATTGCTTTGCGCGCTGACGCTGTTTTGGTATTTCTGCCGACCGGTCGTGGTTATTCACTATTCGGCTGCGGGAGGTTCCCCGATAGGCTATGTCTACGATACCGACGTGTACCTCGCTAGAAGAACGCTATACCCCGGTGAGTCGGCGATGTATTACACCGATTGGCATCACGCTTCCGACTACTGGACCTCGGTCAGCTTGCCAGCGGAAAGCGGGGATTATGTGGAAGTAAACGGCCCGTTCAGCCGAGTGGATGTGTACGTGGGTCCGGATGCGAAGGT
>JAEYVD010000410.1 GCA_023432075.1 Pseudomonadota bacterium
TTTTCAACGTACCCGAATGGACAGGGGAAAGCGGAACGCGTCCGCGACGGGCGAGCCGGCCCGACGCCCTGCCCGCCGGCGCGGCGCCGGGCGGGCAATTCATCGGGCGGCTACCTGGTGGTGCGCGTGGTGTGGGCCCTGGTTTCTGCCTACATCATCGCGCTCCCCCCAGCCACGGCCTCAAAAAATCAGAGGCTGTAGTACATGTCGAATTCGACCGGGTGCGTCGTCATGCGCAGACGCGTCACATCGGCCATCTTCAGGTCGATGTAGGCGTTGAGCATGTCGTTGCTGAACACGCCGCCACGGGTCAGGAACTCGCGGTCCTTGTCCAGGGCTTCCAGCGCTTCTTCCAGCGAGGCGCAGACGGTCGGGATCTTCGCGTCTTCTTCCGGCGGCAGGTCGTACAGGTTCTTGTCGGCCGGATCGCCCGGGTGGATCTTGTTCTGGACGCCGTCCAGGCCGGCCATCATCAGGGCCGAGAAAGCCAGGTACGGGTTGGCCAGGGGATCCGGGAAGCGCGTTTCGATGCGGCGGCCCTTCGGGTTGCCAACGTACGGAATGCGGATCGAAGCCGAGCGGTTGCGGGCCGAGTAAGCCAGCTTCACGGGCGCTTCGAAGTGCGGGACCAGGCGCTTGTACGAGTTCGTGCCGGGGTTGGTGATGGCGTTCAGGGCACGCGCGTGCTTGATGATGCCGCCGATGTAGTACAGGGCGAATTCAGACAGGCCGGCGTAGCCGTTGCCCGCGAACAGGTTCTGGCCGTCCTTCCAGATGGACTGGTGGACGTGCATGCCGGAGCCGTTGTCGCCAACGATGGGCTTGGGCATGAACGTGGCGGTCTTGCCGTAGGCGTGGGCCACGTTGTGCACGATGTACTTGACGATCTGCGTCCAGTCGGCGCGCTGGACGAGCGTGCTGAACTTGGTGCCGATTTCGAGCTGGCCGGGGGCCGCCACTTCGTGGTGGTGCACTTCGACCGGCACGCCCATCTGTTCCATCAGCAGGCACATTTCCGAACGCATGTCCTGGAACGAATCGACCGGCGGAACGGGGAAGTAGCCGCCCTTCACGCCCGGACGGTGGCCGGTGTTGCCGCCTTCGAATTCCAGGCCGGTGGACCACGGCGCTTCTTCGGACTTGATCTTGACGAACGTGCCCGACATGTCGGTGTTCCAGGTCACGCCGTCGAACACGAAGAATTCGGGTTCCGGGCCGAAGTAGGCGGTGTCGCCCAGACCGGAGGACTTCAGGTAGGCTTCGGCGCGCTTGGCCAGCGAGCGCGGGTCACGGTCATAGCCCTTCAGGTCCGACGGTTCGACCACGTCGCACGACAGAATCAGGGTCGGCTCTTCGCGGAACGGATCCAGGTTGGCGGTGGAGCAGTCGGGGATGAGGAGCATGTCGGAGGCTTCGATGCCCTTCCAGCCCGGAATCGACGAACCGTCGAAAGCCTGCCCGCTTTCCAGCTTGTCTTCATCGATAGCAGTGGTGGGCACGGAAACGTGGTGCTCACGGCCAACCGTATCGGTAAAGCGGAAATCCACGAATTTCACTTCGTTATCGGCGATCTGTTTCAGGACGTCTTTCGGGCTTGCCATGTCATCTCCATTAGATAAAAGGGTCGAGGGCTTTGCCCGTCGACTGGCATAAAAGAGGGAAGCAATAAGCGTGCCAGGTTTAACCCCGGTATTCCCGGGGGGAGGCAGGTCGGTCTTGGGGAAATGTAGCACCACTATGGTGCAAAGGGTGGGGCATGATCGCCCCAATTTGGTGCTTGCACCTTACAGGAACATTTCCTGCAGGTCATTGAGGAATCGCCAGCCCAGCGGGGTTGCACGCAGGCGGGTGGGATCGGCGTCCAGCAAGCCCCGTTTCGAGGCTGCCTCCAATTGGTGCGCAATGACGGCAAGCGACAAACCGGTGCGTTCGTTGAACGCCGTGGCCGCGACGCCGTCTTTCAGGCGCAACGCGTTGAGCATGAACTCGAACGGCAGCTCGTCCGGACCAACCTGGCGGCTTTCGGCCAGGTGACTGCCATCGCGGGCCATGGCGGCCTGCATCCAGGAATCGGGACTGCGCAGACGCGCCTCGCGTACGATGCGGTCATGGAACGACAGCTTGCCGTGCGCGCCCGGGCCGATGCCCAGGTAGTCGCCGAACTCCCAGTAGTTCATGTTGTGGCGGCTCCGCGCGCCGGACTTGGCGTAGGCCGAAACCTCGTAGCGCGCCAGTCCCGCCGCGGCCAGTTCGGCCTCCACCGCCTCCTGCATGGCGGCGCTGGTGTCGTCGTCGGGCAGATCCTCGGGCGGAAACTTCGCGAAGACCGTATTCGGTTCCATCGTCAGGTGGTAGAGCGACAGATGCTCGGTGCCGAACGAGATCGCCTCGCGCAGATCGGCCGTACAGGCTTCGAGCGTCTGGCCGGGCAAGGCAAACATCACGTCCAGGTTGACGCGCGGCGCTGCCCGTTGGGCCATGTCGATCGCCGCGCGAGCCTGCACGGAATCGTGAATGCGGCCCAGCTTTTTCAATTGGGCGTCGTCAAAGCTCTGAATGCCCAGCGAAAAGCGCGTGACCCCGCTGGCCGCGTAGTCCCGGAAACGGCCGGCCTCGGCCGTGCCCGGATTGGCCTCCATCGTGATCTCGGCATCGGGCCACAGATTCAGGTACGCCCGCAACATCGCCAGCAGCTCGTCCAGGCCGGCGGCCGACAGTAGACTGGGCGTGCCGCCGCCGATGAACACGGAAATCACCTGACGGCCCCAAATGGACGGCAGCGACTGTTCCAGGTCGCTGCGCAGCGCATCCAGATAGGCGCGTTCGGGGATTTCACCCGGCGCGGCATGCGAGTTGAAGTCGCAGTAGGGACACTTACGCACGCACCAAGGCACGTGCACGTAGACGGACAGCGGCGGCAGGCTGGTCAGCGTGGCGCCGGCGGGCACGACGAGGCGCGACTTAGGCGCGCCCATGTCGTTGCGGATGGGAATAGTGATGGACATGCGGAAAATTCCTGGCGCCTTGCCGGCGCCGTGGTCAAGCGTTGCCCAGTTTGCTGAGCAGTTCGCGCAGCGCCCGGGCACGATGGCTGACCCGGTTCTTTTCGTCGGGATCCAGCGATGCGGCGGTCAGCGCCATGTCGGGCAGGTAAAAGTGCGGGTCGTAACCGAAACCGTTGGCGCCTTCGGGCACGTCGATGATCTCGCCATGCCACAGGCCTTCGCCGATGAGCGGACGGGGATCGTTTTCGGAACGCACCAGCGCCAGGACCGCCACGTACCAGGCGCTGCGGTCGTCCATGGATGCCAGGTTGCGCACCAGCAACGCATTGTTGGCCGCATCGGACTTTTCGCCGCCGTGCATCTTGGCGTAGCGGGCCGAATAGACGCCGGGTGCGCCATCCAGCGAAGCGACACACAGGCCCGAGTCGTCCGCCAGCGCGGGCAGGCCCGTTAGACGGCTGGCGTGGCGCGCCTTGGCCAGCGCGTTCTCCACGAAAGTGACGTGCGGCTCTTCGGCTTCCGGCACGCCCAATTCGCCCTGCGGCACCAGTTCAATGCCCAGCGGCGCAAACAACGCGGAGAATTCGCGCAGCTTGCCGGCATTATTGGACGCCAGGACAACACGGCGCAGGGAGTCGGGGATCTTGGGGGATGTCATAGGGCGGATTGTATAGGGGTGGGCCTGCGGCGGGCGTGCATTCCACGATGATGGCGCGGGTACCACGCCCGCATGAATTGCTTGTTGACACTTTTGTAACAGCGCCCGAAGATTGCACGTCACGATTCGGCGCAACAACGCAGACATATTTTGTTGTCAATATGACCCATCTTGTCACTGATCGTTTCTCAATGCCCCGGCGATGAACTCCATTCACGCTTTGCCACGGCCGGCTGCGGCCCGTGCTCCCCATCAACTTCCCGGCGGAGCGCCCGCCCACGCCAGCCTGGCTGGCATCCTGCGCGAAAGATTGTTGCGTCCGCGCTTTCAACCGGTGGTCGACCTTTCCCACAGCCGCATCTATGGCCACGAAAGCCTGATACGCGGCCCCGCCGACACGCCCCTGCACTATCCCGACGCCCTGTTCGCCGAGGCGCGCCGTCAAGGCCTGCACCCGCAGCTTGAACTGGCCAGCTTTCGCGCGGGCGCACGCGGGTTCGAACAAAACGACGCGGCCGGCAAGCTGTTCCTGAACCTGTCGGGTTCTGCCCTGCTCCATTACTGGACCCTCTGGGGCCACGACATGCCCGGCCGGCTGCTCAAGGATTGCGCGCTCGAACCCGCCAGCATCGTCGTCGAGCTCACCGAACAGGATCCGCTGTCCGACCGCATGGCCGACCTGCACAACGCGTTCGCGTGCCTGCGCGAAGCCGGCATGCGCATTGCGCTGGACGATTACGGCGTCGGCAATTCCAACCTGCAACTCTGGGCGGAAACGCAGCCGGAGCTGGTCAAGATCGACCGCTACTTTTTTGACGGCATCGGCCACGACGAGCGCAAGCAGAACATGGTGCGCGCCATCCTGAAGGTGGCGCAGCATCTGGGCACGTCGGTCATCGCCGAAGGGATCGAGACCGCCGAAGACCTGGCCGTCGTGCGCGAGCTGGACATCCGCTATGCGCAGGGCTGGTTCCTGGGCATGCCCGATGAAATCCTGCTGACCGAACTGACCCCGCCGCTGCGCGATTCGCTGCGTTCCCGCACCACGGCGCCGGTATCGCAGCGCGCCGCCGGCGGCACTGCCGTCAGCCTGCGCGTCGAAGCGCCGGCCGCGCTGCTGACCAAGCACACCAACGATGACGTGCATCGGTTGTTCATCGAGCACAAGAACCTGCACGCCGTGGCAGTGATCGACGCCGACAACCGGCCGGTCGGCATCATCAACCGGCGGGATTTCTCGGAACACTATGCCCAGCGCTACACGCGCGAGCTCTTTGGCCGCGACGCCTGCTCGACCTTCATGAACGCCGAACCGGTGCTGGTGGACGTGAACGTGTCCATCGACCAGTTGAGCCACGTGCTGATTTCCGAAGACCAGCGCTACCTGATGGACGGCCTCATCATCACGCGCGAGGGCCGCTACGACGGCCTGGCCACCGGCGAAACGCTGGTGCGTTCGGTGACCGAGATGCGGATCGAGGCGGCGCGCTACGCCAATCCGCTGACGTCCCTGCCCGGCAACATCCCCATCAGCCGTCACATCGCCACGCTGCTCGAAGACGCCGCCGACTTCACCATCTGCTACGGCGACCTGAATAATTTCAAGCCCTTCAACGACGTGTACGGCTATTGGCGCGGCGACGACATGATCATGCTGACCGCCGA
>JAEYVD010000432.1 GCA_023432075.1 Pseudomonadota bacterium
TCATCGATCGCCGCGACATCCTCGACAAGGAACCCAAGTTCCAGTCGGCGGGCGTAAGCCGCCTGGACACCGTCGTCTACCGGCTGGGCGTGCAGGCCTGAGCCAGTGCGCCCCGGCAAAAGGCCCGTTCGAATCGAACGGGCCTTTTACCGGGGCGCACGGGGTCAGGCCTGCACGCCCAGCCGGTAGACCACGGTGTCCAGGCGGCTTACGCCCGCCGACTGGAACTTGGGTTCCTTGTCGAGGATGTCGCGGCGATCGATGATGACCGCGGGCGAAACGCCGGAAAAGATCGCCTGCACCTCGCTGTCCACCACGGAAAACGGGGGACCGGGCATTTCTTCCTGGGGATAGTCCAGCGTGATGAGCAGGCCCCGGTAAGACGGCGACAGCTGACCGTAGACGTGCCGCACGTAGTCGGCACGCATCGCGTCGGGCAGCGCAACGAGCGCCGCGCGGTCATAGACGCCCACGCAATGCGACAGCACCTGGGCATCCAGCTTGAAAATGTCGCCGCAGACGATCTCGATGTTGCCGGCCACGTAATGGGTTCCATACACCGAATCGTGAATCACCGGCCGCAGCTCGTTCTCGTCAAAGAATTGCTCGACGGCAAGCTTGGACAATTCCGCGCCCAGCACCTGATGGCCTTGGGCGGCCAGCCACACCATGTCCAGCGACTTGCCGCAAAGCGGCACGAGCACCTTGCCGCCCTTTGGCACGTCCAGCGACGGCCAATATTTCTGCAATAACGGCGTGACCCGCGTCTGATGAAAATGCGTGCGCCCTTCGCGCCACCGTTCCAGCCAGAATTCCGCGTCCATGACTTGTCTGCTCCTCCAAAGGATCCGTGTCGCACACGTTGCGCGCAGGACGATCGCTGGATTGTATTCCCGGGCCGGCACCCGCGCGCTTTTCCCCGCGCGCCGCGCTTTTGGGTATCTTATGTCCCCTCGCGTTCACTTCTCCGAGCCTCATGCAACGCCGCCCCCTGCTCCTGACCTTGGCCAGCCTGATCGCCGCACCGTTGCACGCCCTGGCATCGCCCAGCCGAGACGCCATCATCCGCGGCGTGTTTTCGGCGCCGGCAGACGGTTTGCCCTACACCGCGCAGCACGCCGCGCTGATGCGCCTGTTGCGCGTGCAGTGGATGCCGGTCGAGTCCGGGGCGCCCGCCATCGATTTCGAGCAGCCCCTGCTGGGCGGCGACGATACGCTGGCCATCGTCCGCCGCACGCTCGATACCGCCGACGATGCCCTGGCGGTGCGCAGGATGGCCGAAGTCTGCCGGCTGGTGCCGCGCTATGTGCGCGCGATCGGCAAGCTGTCGCCGGGCCGTTATGACGTGCCGGCCGAAATGCGCGAGGCCTTCGACTTTCCGGAAAGCGGCGTGGGAGCGGACGGCACGTTTGCACTGCGCGATGCGCACCTGATCCTGCTGCGCGCCGCCGACTGGCGCGAAGCCGAGGGGCCGGCGTTACAGGCCGTGCTGCGCGAAGGCGATCGCTTCTGGCCCATGCCCTACATCGATGGCAAGCGGCCGTACGGCGGCGCGAGCTTCTATCAGATCGACATGGCGCTGTTGCTCAAAGCGCCTTATCCGCTGGATGCCAGGGGCTATGCCGTCACCGAACCCGCCAAGGACGCCCGCCTGGCACGGCTGCATGCCGAAACGCTTGCCGCGCTGCAGGTGTTCCTGCGCCATTCCACTGCCGCCAAGCCGAAGCAGCAGCGTTAGGCGCCCTTTGCGCGGTGCATGAAGCTGCGGATGTCGTCCAGGATCGGCACCGCGGCCAGCAGCATCAGCAACAGCGCCAGCGGCCAGGTCGATCCAAAACCGAAGTTGTAGAACGAATACGCGCCGGTCACGCCGCCCACGAAGAACAGGCTCACCATCAGGCTCAGGACGGTGAGTTTGCCGCGGTCGGCCAGCACCCGCGGCATCGTCTGCGGATCGCCTTTGGCGACGTTCCAGTAAAACAGCTTGCCAAGCTCGATGCCGATGTCGGTCACCATGCCCGTGACATGCGTCGTGCGGATCTCGGACCGCGACACCTTGGTGATCATCGCGTTTTGCAGGCCCATGATGTAGCACAGCAGCATCACCGTGCCGGGCACGTAGAACCAGCGCAGCGTTTCGAGATTGGCGCCCAACAGGCCGAAGACGAGCAGCAGCACGGCCTCGAGCAGCAGCGGCAACGCATATTCGCTGGCCAGCCGGGACCTGCGGCCAAAGTTGATCAGAAAGGCCGAGCTGGCGGCGCCGGCCATGAACGACAAGAGCGCCGCCAAGCCTTGCAGCACCACGATCACTCCGCCGAGCGCCATGTGATCCGCCATCATGGACACGATGCCGGACATGTGCGAGGTGTATTGCTGGACCGCCAGGAAACCGCCCGCGTTGACGGCGCCGGCGGTAAAGGTCAGCAGATAGGCGAGATGGCGGTTGGCTTGCGGGCTTCGGCCGACGGCGGTCAGCCGGCGCAGATACGGGATGGTCACGCCAGTCCTTTCAACACAAGAGCGTATTCACTGCGATTCGGAGACCATTCTAGTCGCGCCGGGGCCGGATCGATCAAGGCCTTGATACGGGATAGTAAACGCCGCTCAGCGCGCCATTCAGACCGCAATACGGCCGGCCAGCCGCATCGGCCGCGCCCGCGGGCGGGTTTTCCGACAGCACAAGGCCGTATCCGTTGCGCGACAACGTCAGCGTCCAGCCCTCGGCATCGACCGTCTCGACAACCAGCACCTTGTTCTTGATCGCGCCCGCGCCCCGGACATCGCACACCCAACGGCCGTTTTCCGGATGCGCGGCGGAGCCGTCGAACGACAGGCTGCCATCGGGCTGCCGCTTGATCGAAACGCCGCCCGCAAGGTTCTCCCAGTCTCCCTCGAAGCCCTGCCGCCGCTTGAGCACCAGCGATGCCAGGAAGGCATCGCGGTACTTCAGCCGGTCGGCGAGTTCCTTTTGCGGCGGGTCGTTGCCGGGCGGCGACGCAAAGGCCTCGTCGCGTACCTGTACGAACCAGCGCTGGTCTTGTGTCAACGCCTTGCCCGTCGCGGCATCGAAAGTCATCCTGGCCTTGCCGAAGTGTTTGGCGATGCTGGCATCCTGCCCGGCCAGCGCGCCATCGGCGCAGATCGCCTTTTCGACGTCGGTGCGCGCCTTGGCGCAATCGAATGAAGGCGTGCCGGCCGCCCAGGCCGCCGCGCTGCCCAGCAGCAGGCACAGCGCCGGCGCGGCCAGGCGGCGATTCATAGCGAGAATTCCCGCAAGTTGGCGACCCGCTCGGCCAGACCTTCCTCGCCCAGATAGTGGCCCAGCTTGCCCGCGCGCACGCGTTTGAGGTCTTCTTGATAACGGCTGGCCATCGAATCACGGACCTGGGCATAAGCGTCGGCAAGCCCATCGCCGCACGCCTGCGCGATCAGACGGGCGGCCTGCGGGGAGCCGCAGGCGACGCAGCGCGCGATTCCCAGTGCATCGGGCACGGCGCCGTGCGCCAGCAGCGCGGCGACCAATCCCGCGGGCGGCTGCCGGTCGAATCGGTGCAGGGCCGTCGGGCTGACCGGCGCGCCCGCGTCCAGCAGCGCCTGGGCCGCGGCATATGCGTGCTGCATCAGGGCCACGTCAAGCGGCTGTGCGCTGCCGCGCAGCGGCGCATCGAAGCGCACGCCCTGCGCCGCCAGGCGATGCACGAGCCCGGCGTCATCGTGCGACAACGCGTGCTGCAAGGCCAGCGCGGCGAGACTGGGGGTGCCGGCCAGCGTACCGGCCTCGAGCGGGCCGCGCCAGTCCACCAGCGCCCGCCGATGGAAGGCGGCCACGCGGTCGGCCAGCGGCTGCGGCATGCCATGCTCCGACACGCGCTCGTCCAGATACTCCAGCACGCGCAGGCCGGTGCTGTCCTCGTCTTCCTCGGGGTCGGTGTCCAGGCGAAGCGCGGCAAAGGCCGCGTACAGGTCCGGGGCGATCGTGGCGATGCCGTCCTGCTGCAAGGCGTGCGTCCAGCCTGGCAGGCCCTGCTTCCATGCGACCACGCTGCCGGCTTGCGGCCCTGGCGCCACGGCGACGTAGATGCGGTCGCAGTATTCAAAGCCGCCAATCGGCAGATAGCGCAACTTTCCGTTCCAGGTGGCGCCATCCTCGGCGGCGGCGTCCTGGGCGCATTCTTGCTCGTGCTCGATCCAGCCTTGCAGGTCACGATAGTGATCGCTGCCGTCATAGAAGAGTTCGGACCAGCTCAACGCCTCTTCATTGCCATCCATCTGGGCGCGTAGGTCGTACGCCAGTTCGCCCCCGGCGGTGAGCCGCCACAGGTCAAGCAGCGCGGGCGGGAGCGGCCCTTCGCACAGGGCCTGGATCTCGGCGATGCGGGCGTCGGCCAAAGGCGGCTGCACATCTATCAGCAGGCGATCCGCGAACACCGCGATGCCGTGCTCGCGCAAGGCCTGCATTTCGGCCGACGTGAAAAACTCGCTCATGGTGATGCTTCAAGGAAAAAGGGACTGGTCCGATTCTACTAGCGAGCGGTGAATCGTCGCCGGGCCAAGATGGCCGACCGCCGTTGATTTACGGCGTTTGTCCTGGGCCTTCTCCATGAGGCTGCGCGGCATCCATCCGGCGCGGACCGGCGGCCGGACGCCGGTCCGCGCGGATTTCCCTCGCGCGGCGCGGGTCAGGCCTCGCCCGATTCGCGCAACTGCTGGCGCCGGTATTCGCCCTGCCGCACATGCATCCAGCCCGGGTATTCCGGCGGCAGCGCGCTGACCTTGTCCAGCGCGGCCAGTTCCTCCCCGGTCAGCCGGATGTCCGTGGCCGCCAGGTTGTCCTCGAGCTGGTCCACGCGCTTGGCGCCGATGATGACGCTGGTGACGACCTGCTGGTGCAGCAGCCAGGCCAGCGCAACCTGCGCCACCGACACGCCGCGCGCATCCGCAATCAGCCGCAGCGCGTCGATGCTGTCGTAGGCGCGTTCGCGGTTCACGGGCGGGAAATCGAACGCCACGCGGCGGCTGCCCGCCTCGGCTTCGCCGTCCCGGCCGTACTTGCCGCTGAGCAGGCCCCCGGCCAGCGGACTCCACACCATCAGCCCGACGCCCTCGCTTTGCAGCATGGGGACGAGCTCGCGTTCCAGATCACGCCCGGCAACCGTGTAATAGGCCTGCAGCGACTCGAAGCGCGCCAATCCCAGGCGTTCGGAAATGCCAAGCGCCTTCATGATCTGCCAGGCGGCCCAGTTCGACACGCCGATATAGCGCACATGGCCATGCTGCACCAGCGTGTCCAGCGCGCGCAGGGTTTCCTCGATGGGCG
>JAEYVD010000571.1 GCA_023432075.1 Pseudomonadota bacterium
CGGATTATGCTTGAATTCCCCGTGGCGGGACCGCTTTCGCGGCGCCGCCACGGGCGTCTGGCCTCAATCCAGGCCGTGGAAGACCGAATCGTCGGGACCGACATGCGACGGATGTTGCCACGTCACGTCGCGCAGCGAATGCTGCACCAGGCCTTCCACGCCCAGCAGTACCGCGAAGATCGCCATGCGGATGGGAATGCCGTTGTCGGTCTGGCGGAAGATCGCCAGACGCGGATCATGGTTCAGATCCACGCTCAGATCATTGGCGCCCGGACGGCTGTCGCGCGGCAGCGGGTGCATCACGATCGTCTCGGGGCTGCAATAGGCGTCGATGATGGCGCGGTTGACCTGGAAGTCGGGCGTATAGCCTTCGTTCTCTTCGTTGGCGAAACGCTCTTTCTGCACGCGCGTCGCGTAGATGACGTCGGCGCCCGCCAAGCCTTCGGCCAGCGAGGACTTCTGCTCGATGATATTGCCGTTGCGGCTGGCCTGCTCGACGATGTAGGTCGGCATCTCCAGGCCCTTGGGCGAGATCAGCGAGAACTTTACGTTCTTGTACAGCGCCATCAGCTTGATCAGCGAATGCACGGTGCGGCCATACTTCAGGTCGCCGACCATGGCGATGTGCGCGCCGTCCAGCAATTTGCCCAGGCGCGAGAACTCGGTCAGGATCGTGTACAGATCCAGCAGCGCCTGGCTGGGGTGCTCGCCGGGACCGTCGCCGCCATTGACCACGGGAATGTTCGTCGCACGCGCAAACTCCGCGACCGAACCCTGGTCGGGATGGCGGATGACCATCGCGTCCACGTAGCCGCTCATGACGCGGCTGGTGTCATAGATGGATTCGCCCTTGGCCATCGACGAGAACGTGAAGCCGGTGGTGTCGCACACCGAACCGCCAAGGCGGCAGAACGCGGACCCAAAGCTCACGCGGGTGCGGGTGCTGGCCTCGAAGAACAGGTTGCCCAGCACGGCGCCTTCCAGCACGCGCGACACTTTCTGGCGGCGCGCGATGGGCTGCATCATGTCGGCAACGCGGAACAGGTCTTCGACGGAGTCGCGGGTGAACTGATCCACCGACAGGAGCTGATTCTTCCCTTCAACGGCGATGCGGTCGCGCAGCGGGCCGTCTTGTACGCTTTGCGTATATTTTTCCAGCAGAACGCCGTTTTGCACGATTTCGCTCACGAATCGCTGCACCACTTCCGGCATGGCCCGGAACTCTTGCGAGCCTTCCGGCAGCAGCCAGGTATCCAGCGCGCGGCGTTTGACGCCGATACGGGTGGCGAACACATCGCGGGTGAGATTGAGGCGGCGCATGGCGTCGCGCAGAAAGGCTTGCTGGGAGATGCTCATGACGGGCCCCAAGAAGAGGAGTTATATACGCAGTGCGCATATTATTCGCTACGCCTACACAAGTCCAATATTTTTGCGCACACGGGTTTACCCGCGTTTCAACGCTGTGCGTAAGCGGCTGCCTTGGGTGCGTCAGTCACTGCCTGCGATGCCGCAAACCAGCACGCACCGCAGAAAGCCAACGCACTGGCCACGTAGCAGAGTAGCGCCAGCAATTGCGCCGGCCAATGGCCACGTGTCAGATGGCCGTTGTAGCCTTGCCGCAACAGGCTGACCTGCGCCAGATAGGCGAATGCCACACCCAGGCACGCCAGCATGAGGCCGCCCAGAAAGAGGATGAGGGGAATCTGGAGATCGGGCGCGGCGATGTCGCCGCCCACGATGCCCAGCGAAAAACCGACAAGGACCAGGGCGGCCGCGCCGTTCAGCCACCCGAGGAACCGGAATGCGCCCGCCAGCAGCGCGAACGACAGGCCGTTGGCGCGGATCTGCTGGGCGCGGGGATCCATGAATCAGCCGCCGCTGGCGCTACGGCAGATCGGCGTCGCGCTCTGGATAGACTTGCGCGCAGCCGCGATTTCAGCCTCGTCCCAGCGGCCTTCGCCCAGGACCGTCACGGTCACCTTGGCGTTGGCGGGGCCATCGGGCTCCGAGGAGATCAATTCCAGCACCGTCGCGGGCTGGCCGACCTTGTACAGCTGGATCTCGTCCGGCGCGCCCTTCTGGCCAAGGGAGTGACGCCAGGCGTAGGACACGCCATACGGATGGCTGACCTGCGTATGGCAGGCGCGCACGTACTCGCCGGCGCGGCGGAAGGCGGCCTGGTAATTGGTGTCGACGCTGATGGTCTCTTTCTTTGCGGTTTCCGACTCGTAGACCCCGGTGCTGGCGCAACCGGCCAACGTAGCCGCCACCGCGACACCCACCCATACAGACTTGCGCATGATTCTTCCCGCCATTGGTATTCGGACTTCCGCGATTATGCCAGCGGCTGCAAAAAGGCCACGCCGGAAATGCCAATCTTGTGGCACTTCTGGCGTGGCCTTGCGCCGCCCGGGCGGCAGTGAGCCAAACGTCCTACCGCTTTTCCGCGGCCCCCTCGATCTTTTCCCCGCCTCGCTGGATATCCTTGCCGGCCCCGGCGACGGTGTTGCACCCCGCGGTCAGCGCAGCAATCGAAAGCATCATGACGAGAAAGACTCTGTTCTTCATAAACAACTCCTGTCTAGGCATGGAAAAACCGAAACCCAGCATACCTCAAAGGCCCCGTTTTGCGCGACACAAGCGCGCCACCTGTAACAACGCTGCCAAGAAACCGTCACTACCCTTACGCGCCGGTGACATTTGAGAGGCATTCTCGGCTGTCGCGTATTTGCCGCCAATGGATTAGGATGCGCACATGACGAAGAAACAAGCATCGCAATCCGCTGGCGCCAGTCCGCAAGGCTGGGGCTGGCAACAGCCTCAATGCCGTGGACAGGCTGCATTGGCGCTGTTTATCGACGATCTGCATCGCATTTTGCAGGCGCATGCCGCAGGCAAGCTGGCTGACAGCAGCACGCTGGCGGACGCGCAGGCCCAGGTCAATGAACTGCTGGAGCGGTACAACGAAATTTCCGCCGCCCCGGATATATTCCTTGGGCAGTCAGTCCAACTCAAGGAAGGCATCGACCGCAGCGGCGTATCGCACACGGTGCCGATTTTTTCGCCGCGTCTGAAGCAGTCGCTGGTGTCGATGCTGGGACAGGGACCGGGATGACACCCCGGAAACTGGCGCCCCCGGCGATCGAACAGAGCAGCCCCCAAAGGAAGGAGACCACAAGATGAGCACGGACAACGTTGTTGAGTTTCTCCGCTTGCTTTCCCTGGACGTGACGCTGGGCACCGCCGCTCAGCATGCCGCCAGCCAGGC
>JAEYVD010000583.1 GCA_023432075.1 Pseudomonadota bacterium
GGCCGGGACGGCGAAAATGGATTTGGCACGCATGTTGGCGATGGTAATCAGCCCTGAGCCTGACCGCCTTGATCTGAATCAAGGCGGTCAGGGCGATTTGCCGCCGCACCGGGGCGGCCGAACGGCATCAGGTGCGGCCAAGCGCCATTCGTGGCGGCCGTAGTGGCGGCCGTAGTGGCGGCCGTAGTGGCAGCCGTAGTGGCGGCCTGAGTGGCGGCCTGAGCGGCGGCCTTACGGTCGGCCGTACGGTCGGCCTTACAGGCGGCCTTACGGGCGGCCGGCCCGCAGCACCGCCGTCACGGCGGTGGTCAGCCGGGCCAGATCCTCGGCGTCGATGGTCAGCGCGGGCGTCAGATAGACCACGTTGCCGAACGGACGCACCCAGACGCCCGCCTCGACCAGGCGGCGCTTGAGGGCTTCGCGGTCGGCGATGCCGCCCAGTTCGACCACCCCGATCGCCCCGAGCACGCGCACGTCGCGCACCCAGGGCAATTCACGGCAAGGCTCCAAGCCGGCGGACAACGCCGCAGAGATGGCCTGCGCCTGCGCCAGCCGGGGTTCGGTCTCGAATAGGTCGAGCGAGGCATTGGCCGCCGCGCAGGCCAGCGCATTGCCCATGAAGGTGGGGCCGTGCATCAGCGCGTGGCCGGGGTCGTCGGACCAGAAAGCCTGGAAGACCCTGTCGCTGGCCACCGTGGCGGCCAGCGGAAGCGTTCCGCCTGTCAGCGCCTTGGACAGCGTGATGATGTCGGGGCGGATGCCGGCCTGCTCGAAGGCGAACAGGGTGCCGGTGCGCCCGAAACCCGTGAAGATCTCGTCGAAGATCAACAGCAACCCGTGCTTGTCCGCCAGGCGGCGCAAGCGGCGCAGGACCTCGGGATCGTGCAGCAGCATGCCGCCCGCGCCCTGCACCAGCGGCTCGACGAGGATGCCGGCCAGTTGCGGCGCGCGCGCCTGCAGCCAGGCGTCCAGCTCGGCCTCCCCCGCCTCGTCGCGCGGCAGGCTGACGATGTCGTGCCCGGCCAGCATGCCGTTAAAGAGGCTGTGCATGCCTTCGTCCGGATCGCACACCGCCATGGTGCCGAAGGTATCGCCGTGATAGCCGCCCCGGAACGCGAGAAAGCGGGTGCGGCCGTGCTCGCCCTGATTCAGCCAGAACTGCAGCGCCATCTTCATGGCGACCTCGACCGCCACCGAGCCGGAATCCGTATAGAAGACGCGATCCAGGCCCGGCCCGAGCAGCCCGGCCAACCGGCGCGCCAGGGTCAAGGCGGGTTCGTGCGTCAATCCGCCGAACATGACGTGCGGCATCGCGTCCAGTTGCGCGCGCACGGCCTGGGCGATGTGCGGGTGGTTGTAACCGTGGCAGGCCGTCCACCAGGACGCCACCCCGTCCACCAGCGTGCGGCCGTCGGCCAGTTCCAGCCGGCTGCCGTGGCTGCGCACCACGGGCAGCGGCGGCGTTGCCGTCTTCATCTGGGCATAGGGAAGCCAGATATGGGGTTGGCCCCGGGCCATCCAGTCGGGCACGTGCATCGTTCACCTCTTGAAATCCGGCGGCGCCGCCACCGGTTCGCCGCACGTCTCGCAAGCGTCCCGGGGGCCGTTACGCCTCCACTACAATGGCCCGCATTCTACGGCCTGGCACGGGCGTTCCCCGTTCGTCAGCCTGCCTGCCGCCACGGCGCGCAGGCCCCTGGGCCGCTGCAGGATTTACCGATGTCTAAGCTGGATTCGCTTTTTTCCGCCGAGCTGGCGCTCGCCGATACCCGCCGTAAACGCCGCAGGCTGCGCACGGCGTCGTCCGCCCCGCCCGGGCGCATCGTACTGAGCGGCGCGCCCGTCCTGAACTTTTCCAGCAATGACTACCTGGGGCTGGCGCGGCATCCGCTGCTGGTCGAGCGCGCCCGCGAATGGACGGCGCGCCACGGCGCCGGCGCCCAGGCGTCGCGGCTGGTGTGCGGAAACCTGGACCTGCATGAACAGGTCGAGGCCAAGCTGGCCCGGCTAAAGGGCACCGAGGCCGCCTTGGTGCTGGCGTCCGGCTGGCAGGCGAACGCCGCCGTGCTGCCCGCCTTGCTGCGCGCGACCGCCGCCCACGGCGAGGTGGAGGTCTACGCCGACAAGCTCAACCACGCCAGCCTGCATCATGGGTGCCAGGCCGCCGGCGTGCGGCAGATCCGCTTTCGCCACAACGACCTCGATCACCTGGAAAGCCTGCTGGCCCGCCACGCCCAAGAAGCTGGCGGCGCGGCGCCGGTCTCGCGCTTCATCATCACCGAAAGCGTGTTCAGCATGGACGGCGACCGCACCGATGTCGTCCGGCTGGCGGACCTGGCCGACCGCTTCAATGCCTTTGTGTATCTGGACGAGGCGCATGCCACCGGCGTGCTGGGTCCCGGCGGCATGGGCCTGGCCGGACTGGCGCCCGGGCGGATCGATCTGGCGATGGGCACGTTCAGCAAGGCGCTGGGCGGCTTTGGCGCATACGTGGCGGGCTCGCGCGCGCTGTGCGATTTTCTTGTGAATGCGTGCTCGGGCTTCATCTACACCACCGCGCTGCCGCCTGCCGTGCTGGGCGCCATGGACGCGGCGCTGGACCTGGCGCCCACGCTGAATGCCGAACGCACGCGGCTGGCCGCCAGCGGCGAGCGCCTGCGCGACGCGTTGCGCGGCATGGGGCTGGACACCGGCGCGTCCTCGACCCAGATCGTGCCCGCCATCGTGGGCGACGAGGCCCGCGCGCTGGCGATGGCCGCAGACCTGGAGCGCCGCGGCCTCTTGGCCGTGGCGATCCGTCCGCCCACGGTTCCCGCAGGCACCAGCCGCCTGCGCATCGCGCTGAGCGCGGCGCATCGCGACGATGACGTGTCCCGCTTGATCGCGGGTTTCGCGGCGGTGCTGGCATGACGACGCCTTCGGGTTCCGCCATCCGCCCGACGATGCTGTTCGTTCATGGCTGGGCGTTCGACTCGGCGTTCTGGGACCCGCTGCGCGCTGCGTTGCCCGAATGGCCGCAAGCCGTCTGCGACGCGGGCTACTTCGGTCCCGCCCGGGAGCCGGACCTTACTGGCCCGGTGATCGCGGTGGGCCACTCGCTGGGCGTCCTGCGGCTGTTGGGCCGTCTGCCTGACCAATGCGTGGGGCTGGTGTCGATCAATGGCTTTTCCCGCTTCAGCAGCGCCGCGGATTACCCCGCGGGCGTGCCCGTCCGCATGCTGGACCGGATGCGCAAGCGTCTGGCCGAGTCGGCGGACGACGTGTTGCGGGATTTCCGCCAGCGCTGTGGCGACGATTCCCGCTTTGGCGCACCCCGGACGGCTGCGCTGCACCAGGGCCTTGAAGCCCTGCGCGACGACGACCAGCGCGCCGCGCTGGCCACCCTGCCAGTGCCGCTGCTGGCGCTGGCAGGCAGCGCGGACGCCATCGTGCCGGCCGGGATGATGCGCGCCGCCTTTGCCGGGCGGCCAGACGGCGACCTGCATTGGCGCGAACGGGGCGGCCATCTCTTGCCCGTCTCGGACACTGACTGGTGCGCGGCCCACATCCGCGCCTTTGCCGCCCGCGTGGCGCCGCCCGCATGACGCAGGCTGCCCGCAATGCCCGCGTCGGCGACCGCTTTGGCGCCGCCGCCGCCCGCTACGAAAACCACGCGGCCATCCAGCGCATCGCGGCCGAACGGCTGGCGAGCGACATCGCCCTCTTGCCCCTGCCGCCCTGTCCCCGCATCCTGGAGATCGGCTGCGGCACCGGACTGCTGACCCAGGCGCTGGCGCGACGGCTGGGGCCAGCCGACTGGACCGTGACCGACATTTCCCCCGGCATGCTGGCCGCCGCGCAGCGCGGCCCCGCCCTGCCCGGCACGGGGCGCTACCGGTTGCTGGACGGCGAGCACCCCGCCGGACTGGCAGGCGGCTTCGACCTGATCTGTTCGAGCCTGGCCGTGCAGTGGTTCTCGGACCTGAACGCGGGCCTGGGCCGGCTGGCCCGCCTGCTGGCGCCCGGCGGCCATCTGGCCGTGGCCACGCTGGCCTCGGGCACCTTCGCCGAATGGCAGGCCGCGCACACCGCCGCCGGCCTGGCGCCCGCGACGCCTGCCTATCCGCCCGCCCGCGCCATCCGTCCGGCCATGGCCGATATGGCCGGTGGCGTGGGCAGCGAACGCCTGATACAAGATCATCCTGACGGCCTGCATTTCCTGCGCGGCCTGAAGGGCATCGGCGCGACCACCCCCGCGCCCGGCCGCCCGCCGCTGAGCGCGGCGCAACTGCGCCGGGTGCTGGCCGCGTTTGACGAACAAGGCGCCACGGTGACGTATCACCTGGCGTACGGTATGTGGAGAAAGAACATGCAGCGGCCCAATGGCGTTTTTGTGACAGGCACCGATACCGGCATCGGCAAAACCCTCGTGTCGGCCATCCTGGCCCGTGCCTGGAATGCCGATTACTGGAAACCGGTGCAGACGGGCGTGGCTGAAGAGCCCGGCGACACCGACACCGTCGCCCACCTGGCGCAGTTGCCGCCCGAGCGCCTGCACCTGCCAGCCTACGTGCTGCAGGCGCCGCTGTCGCCATGGGCCGCCGCCACGCTGGAGGACACCGTCGTCGACGCCACCACCATCGTGCCGCCCGCGACGCGGGCGCCGCTGATCGTGGAAGGCGCGGGCGGCCTGTATGTACCGATCGACGACACGCACATGATGATCGACCTGATCGCGCGCCTGGACATGCCGGTCGTGCTGGCGGCGCGCAGCGGACTGGGCACCATCAACCACACCTTGCTGAGTCTGAAGGCGCTGCAGCGGCGCGGCATCCCGGTACTGGGCGTGGTCATGAGCGGCCCGCTGTCCGCGGGCAACAAGGAAGCCATCGAGCGCTTTGGCGGCGTGCGCGTGCTGGCGGAGATCCCGCCGCTGCCACGCGTGGACACCGCCGCCGTCGATGCATTGGCCAAGGGCATTGCCCCGCTGGCCGAATGCCTGGCGGCGCTATATGACGCCGAAACCGAAGCCGACTAGCCCAGGCGCCAGCCCGCCTGGCACGGCATCACTGCCGGGCCATGTCGATGAACGCCCGCAGCGCCGATGAAACGCGGCGCTGCCGGGGGTAATACAGCATGAAGCCCGGAACCACGGGACACCAGTCCTCCAGCAGCCGCACCAGCCTGCCCGATGCGAGCTGGCTCGCCACATAGTTCTCGGGCACATAGCCAATGCCGATGCCATCGCAGGCCGCGCGCACCTCGGCGTGCACATCGCTCAGGGCAATGCGGCCCGGCACGTCGATTTCCACCTTTTCGCCGTCCTTCTCGAACTCCCATTTGTAATAGCGGCCGCTGGGAAACCGGTAGCGCACGCAGTCGTGCCGCAGCAGGTCGGCCGGCGTGCGAGGCGCCTCGCGCCCCTGCAGATAGGCGGGCGATGCCACCACCAACGCGCGCAGCGGCGGGCCGATGGGAACCGCCACCATGTCCTCCGGCACCGCTTCAAGCAAGCGCACGCCCGCGTCGAAGCCGGACTTCACGATGTCGACGAAACTGTCGTCTTCACCGATCTCCAGGCGGATGTCCGGGTACGCCGCCAGAAAGCGGGCAGCCATGGGCATCAGCAGCAGGTACGAGGCCGCACGCGACGTGTTGATGCGCAGCGAGCCGGCCGCGGATCCGCGAAAGTGGTTCATTTCGTCCAGCGCATCGCCAAGGCCGTGCAGCACCGGCTGCAGGCGCTCGGCCAGCCGGTGGCCCGCCTCGGTCAAGGCCACGCTGCGCGTGGTGCGGTTGAACAGATTCACGCCAAGCCGTTCTTCCAGATTGCGGATGGCATAGCTGACCGCCGAGGTGGACAGGCTGAGCTCTTCGCCCGCCTTGCGGAAACTGCCCAGACGGGCGACCGCCGAGAAGGCGGCAAGATGGGACAGGTTGTCGAGCGGCACGATTATGCAAATTTGTTCAATAAATCATGCCGAAATTCTAGCTTGAAGTGGGTTGTTGCCGGGCTTATTGTGAACGCCTGCTCAACAAATCTCCCAAGAGGCCGTCATGATCCAAGCCCAAGGCTACGCCGCGCACAGCGCCGACACTCCGCTGGTCCCCTTCAGCTTCACCCGCCGTGAACCGGGCGACGACGACGTACTGATCGACATCCTGTACAGCGGCATCTGCCATTCCGACCTGCACCAGGCGCGTGGCGACTGGGGCAACTCGATGTACCCGATGGTGCCCGGCCACGAAATCGTTGGCCGCGTCGCGCAAGTGGGCAAGAACGTGACGCGCTTCAAGGTGGGCGACTACGCCGGCGTGGGCTGCATGGTGGACTCGTGCCGCCATTGCAAGGCGTGCCGTCTGAACCTCGAACAGTATTGCGAGGAGAACGCCACGCTCACCTACAACGACAAGGAGCGCGGCAGCGACCAGCTGACGTTCGGCGGCTACTCCGATCGCATCGTGGTGACCGAGCACTTCGTCGTGAAGGTATCCGACAAGCTCGACCTCAAGGCCGTCGCACCGCTGCTGTGCGCCGGCATCACCACCTATTCCCCGCTGCGCCACTGGAAGGTCGGGCCGGGCAAGAAGGTCGGCGTCATCGGGTTGGGCGGCCTGGGCCACATGGGCGTGAAGTTCGCGCACGCAATGGGCGCGCATGTGGTGATGATCACGACTTCGGCCGACAAGGCCCGCGACGCCAAGCGTCTGGGCGCGGACGAGGTGCTGGTCTCGCGCGATGCCGATGCCATGGCGGCGCACGCCGGCACGTTCGACTTCCTGCTGAACACCGTTCCCGTCAGCCACGACGTCAATCCCTACATGGCCCTGCTGGCGCTGGACGGCACCATGGCGCTGGTGGGCGCGCTGACGCCGCTGGATCCCATCCCCGGAGCCAACCTCATCATGGGGCGCAAGTCGCTGGCCGGCTCGGCGATCGGCGGCATGCAGGAGACGCAGGAAATGATGGATTTCTGCGCCGAGCACAACATCGTCAGCGACGTGGAGATCGTGCCGATCCAGGCCGTGAACGAGGCCTACGAGCGGTTGGTGAAGAACGATGTGAAGTATCGCTTCGTGATCGACATGGCATCGCTGAAGGAAACGCGCGCTGCCGCGTAAGTCCGCTTCCCCGATGGCCTTCTGGGTTCAGTCGGGAAACTTCTCGTCGTGGGCATCACCGAGGCGGCCGAAATACGTGACGTGCCGGCCCGCGATCCACACCGCGTAGCCGACGCAGCCCGCCGCGCAACTCAGGCGCTTGAATTCGGGGTACATCACCTCGCCCCGCTGCGCGCCGCGAATCGCGGCTTGCAGCGCGGCCCGATCAAAGTCGTTGGCAATGGGGACATCGGGCACATCCAGCGGGACGTCCAGCGTCTGATCCTCAGGCAGGTAGTAGGCCGTGCGGCGGGCCCGGTAATCGACCACATAGGATTCGACCCCTGCGCCCGCCAGTCGACTGATGACTTGGCCGAAGTGGATGCGGCCTTGGGCGGATGCCTCCGCGGTTTCACGAATGATGGATTGCGTGGACGCGTTCATGGATGGCTCCTGACGATGAAAAGGAGAAGACCGTTCCGGCGC
>JAEYVD010000590.1 GCA_023432075.1 Pseudomonadota bacterium
GATCGAGACCTACAGCGTGGGCTGGGTGCGCGTGGGCAAGCTGGAAGCGTCGTATGTGGGCACGCAGTGCCTGACGCCCGACAACAACGGCGTCTCGGTGTACGGCGGCTCCAATCTCACCGTTGCCCGAGGGGGCTTCGACGAGTTGCGGGCGCTGAACCTGACCGACGAAGAACGGCAGGCGGTGGACTTGAGCTGCCGCTATGACACGGCGGTCTCCACGGCCTATCCTGATTTCTTCGCGTCCCGGCGCAACTACGACGTGGGCGTGGGCCGCAACGCCCGAGGCGAACCCCGCGCCGGCGTGCTGGAGCAATCGTGGCGGGCGGGCGGCGCCAGCATTGCGGAACTGTCCGCGCTGCAGGCGTTCATGCTGTCGCCATCGCTTAAATCCGTGTCCGCCTTCACGCGCGAACGCTATGGCGCCGACGAACCGCCGCCCACGTCAGAACAATACGTGTACCGGGGCGAAGACTCCGCCGTGGGTATGATCACTAAATCGGGGGGCATTCTGGAGGACGACGATGGCCGCCTTTAGCGACCCAATCGAAATCGATGTGGCGGACCAGCAACTGGCCGGCACGTTTTTGACGCCCGAAAACAAGGTGCCGGGCGTGCTGTTCATTCACGGCTGGGGCGGCGACCAGAAGTTCGACCTGGCCCGCGCCAAGGGCATCGCCGCGCTGGGATGCGTGTGCCTGACGTTCGACCTGCGCGGCCATGCCGCCACCCAGGCCCAGCAGATGCAGGTGTCGCGCGACGACAACCTGCACGACGTCATGGCGGCCTACGACCGGCTTGCGGCCCATCCGTCATTGGACAGCGGCTCGGTGGCGGTGGTGGGCAGCAGCTACGGCGGCTACTTGGCCGCCATCCTGAGCGGATTGCGCCGCGTGCGCTGGCTGGCCCTGCATGTGCCCGCGCTGTACCGCGACGACGAATGGATGCTGCCGAAGAACCAGCTCAACCGCGAGACGCTGCGGGCTTATCGCAACACCCATATCGAGCCCGAAAGCAACCGCGCGCTGGCGGCTTGCGCCAACTTCACCGGCGACGTGCTGATCGTGGAAGCCGAGCACGACGTGTACATTCCGCACTCGACGATCATGAACTACCGCTCGGCCTTCCGGCGGTCCCATTCGATGACGCACCGCATCCTGGATGGCGCGGACCACGCCCTCAGCGACAAAGCCTCGCAGCAGGCCTATACGTCGATCCTGGTGAACTGGGTGACCGAAATGGTCATGGGCGCGCGGGTCGGCCGGCCGCGCCCGCTGCCCTAGGCAGTTCTCCGGCGACGGCTCAGGGCTTGGTGGGACTGAGCAGGTCCGACAACGCGTTGCCCAATTCCTTGACGGCGCCCGCGACCCCTTCCGCGGCGCCTTCGGCGCCCACCCCGATGGCGTGTCCGAAGCCTTGCGCGACCTGCGCCGCAAAGCCGCGCGTGACCGAGAACTTCGGATTATCCAGGCTCCCAGCCAACGCGAAGTCGAACCGGACGGTGCCGCTCTTGTCCTTCATGGCCGCCAGCACTGCCTTGCGCGGCAACGAGAACAGGCTGCCGTCGCCGCTGAACTTCAAATTGTGCAAGGCCACGGCGCCCGAGGCCTTCAGCTCATGGCGGGCAATCGACGTCTTCATGTCCAGGTCCATCGAACCGCCCGACAGCGAGCCGGCGCCGTTCTCGGCCAGATAAGGCGCGGCATGGCGCACGTCCATGTTGCGCGCCGCGACCGTGATGTCCGCATCCGTGCCGCCGATTACCACCTTGCCCCGCGCGCGCACCGTCGACTCGCCATTGCGGTTGTCCTCGACCTTGCCGGTGAATTCCATGTCGCTGGACGTGCCGTCGCCAGGAATGACCACCGGCTGCAGCCGCGCTTGCACGTCCTTGAAGGGAATGCGATGCGGCGGCTTGGAGACGGCGCCGTCCAGGTATTCCAGCCGGCCATCGCGCAGGATCAGCTCGGCGACGCGGATCGGCCCGTTGCGCCGCGTCTTGCCATCCCCCACGCCGGCCCGCAGCGCCGCCTGCAGCGCGGGGGATATCTGCATGTCGCCGTCGGGACTGCGCACCACGGCGAAATCAAACCTGTCGATGATGATGCGCTTGAACACGGCCTCGCGGCGCAGAAAGGCGGTCCACTCCGGCTCAAGTTCAACGCGCTGGGCGCGCGCGCCGGGCTGGCCGGATGCGCCGGGTACGGTAACCTCGGTCAGCACCACCTGCCGAAGGCCGACCTGCACATTGCCGACCTGGCTGCGGGGGCCCAGAATGCTGGCGATGCGCTGTTCGACCACGCGGGTGGCGGCCAGCGCCAGCACCGCAAGGACGGCTCCGATCAGAAGCAGTATCGCCAGGGCGGTGCCCCAGCCTGACCGGCCACGCGCGTCGGCTGCGTTCGAACTCATCTTGGTTTCCGAAGTTGTACAAATCACCGGCGCCGCCGGCGCCACACCCCTTGCACCATAGCGAGGCGCGGCGGCCTGCGCAACCTAGAGCATCGTCCGGGATGCGCAATCATTCATCAATGCTCGAAAAGGATGAGACGGCGCCTGGCCTCGCCGTCTCGATGCTGGTCAAGCGAGCTCACGCCGCCAGGACAGCCGCCAGTAGCGTTCGGGACGGGATGGGAAAGCGCCAACCTGCCCCGCCTGCACCTCTGCCGCCAGGCTGTTGCGCGCGGCCAGGGCACGCTGATGGGCACGCGTGGCGTCGCCCTCGGCGCCGGCGTCGAATGGCGAAGCCAGGATCCGATGGCGCAGCAAACTGGCCAACCGCTCCTGGACCGCGCCCGGCTCGGCGTCCGCGACCTCTTCATAGGCGATCCACTCCACACGCAGAAACAGCGCCCGCGCGGTCAGGCATGCGTCGGACACCAGCAGCTGCGCCGTCCCGCACAGCCCCAGCGGCATCAGGATCACCCGTGGCCGCAACGCGGACAGCGCCGATGCCAGGGCGCCCGTCAACCGCCCGGCCCTGCCGCTGTCCGGGTGCAGGTCTTCCACCAGATCCATCTGCACGCCGCGCACGCCCAGCAGCGACAGCGCCCGCGCGCTGCTGGCCTGGCGGGAAAGGACGGCATCGCGGACGCTTGCAAGACGGTCGGCGCTGTCCTTGCCGCTGGCGCAACCGGACGGTAGCGGCAGGCCCGAATACACCGTGAGCACGGTGCTGTCCGGACGCGCCGCCAACAGGCCTGCACAGCCGCCGACGGCGTCGTTGAAGCAGGGAGAAACCGCAATCAGTCTGCCTTCCCGGAGCATGGCGTCCTCGTCGGTAGCGGCTTACCAATACGGGGGCTGGTTGTAATACTGATGAATGCCTCTGGCCCAGGTTTCGTCCGCCATGCTGGGCCAATTGTCCTTGTCGAACCCGTCGGCGTTCTTGAGCACCTCCTTGTCCACGTTCAGCACGAAGCACTTGCGGTCGGTATCCAGCGTCAGCGCGCTCCACGGAATGGCGTACAGCTTGTCGCCAATGCCCAGAATGCCGCCGCGCGACAGAACGGCATACGCGATGCGCCCGTGCGGCACGTCCAGCATGATTTCCTGGATGCTGCCCAGCGATTCGCCAGCCGGGTTGTAGACGTCGTTCCCTTCAAGGGTGCTGGCCGCCATGATCTGCGGACCGGGACCGCTGGGATCGTTTTTCGGACCGCCCACGATCTTGGTTTCGCTTTGCGCCTGGCCGGCGCCTGTCAACGGATGGTTCATGGTGAGTCTCCTTCAGTAAAGCGTCTTGCATGGCGAACGGTTCGGCATGCAGGTCATCCTCCAAGCAAGCCCTGTGCCACACCGCCGTGCCGCTTGGCGCCCCGGCCTTGCGCAGGTCCGGCCCGGGCAAGATGGCAGTTCTTACATGCGGCCCCACAAAAATGCCGGGGCCGGCCCTGCGTGTGCAGGATCGGCCCCGGCCGGCGCGCGCGTCGGGCAGCGCGGGTTGGCGTCAGCGCCGGTTACCGCGGTCCGACATCATGCAGATGCCGGCCAGCACGCCCAGCAGCACGGCGCCTGCGATGCTCTTCCAGGCGTTTTCATGCACGTATTCGTCAGTGGCGTGCGACACCACGCGCGCCCGGTCCCAGGCGGCGCGTTCCCACCCGCGAGCCTGGTCGCGTGCCGCGTCCAGTTGGTGCTTGAGCTTGTCGCGGGCAGATTCAATCTCCGACCCGCTGTAGCTGGCGGTGCTTCGCAGCAAATCCTCGGTGCCTGAGATCAGGTCCCGCATCGTGCGCGACGACGAGTCGGACGTGTGGAACATATCACGCAGCCTATCTCGCTTGTTCATGTGTACTCCTTTAGAAAAATTGCGGATCGCTCCCCCCGCGGCACGGCGCACGCGAGGCGCGGCCCGCAAGCCGCAAGCCGTGTTTGTCCCCTTCAGAGCCGGTCAATGCCCGGCGTCTGCTGAGGGTCCACGCCCGGCATGGGATTGGGAATGCTGTCGGGGGGCCAGTGCCCCTTGTCGTCCTTGCCCGATCCAGGTGCGCCGGGCTTGGGTTGTTCGGCCGGCGCCTGGTCTGGCGCCTTCTGTTCGCCCTGCCCGGGCGGTTGGGAACGCGTCCCTTCAGTGTTTGCCATGATGTGCTCCTGAAATGAAAAGACTGATGCAATCGCCCGTCAACTTGCCCACCACTGCTGGATCGTCGCGCGCAGCGCCGCGCCACCGGTGGCGGCATCCTCATGACGCAGCGCCTTGAAGTACGCGCCAATTTGTTTAGCCGGGATGTGGGGCGGCAAGGGCGGCATTTCGGGATCGGTAACCATCTCCAGCACCACGGGCCGTCCTGCCGCCAGCGCGCGGTCCCAGGCGGGCCCGACATCGTCGGGGCTGTCGACCCGAATGCCCTCCAGCCCCAACATCCGGCCATATTCCGCGTAGGAGAACTTCGGCAACCATTGCGAATCCGGAAAGCGCGGATCGCCGCCCATCACGCGCTGTTCCCACGTGACCAGATTCAGGTCGCCGTTGTTCAGCACCATGACGACCAAGGTGGGATTGCTCCAGTCCTGCCAGCGATGGGCGATGGTGATGAGTTCGTTGATGCCCAGCATCTGCATGGCGCCGTCGCCCACCAGGGCAATGACAGGCCGATCGGGATAGGCCAGCTTGGCCGCCACGGCATACGGCACGCCGCAACCCATGGTGGCCAGCCCGCCCGACACCGAGCCCATCATGCCGGCCTGGATGTCAACGTTGCGCGCATACCAGTTGGCGGCCGAGCCCGAGTCGCAGGTGAGGATGGTCCGCGCGGGCAACCGTTTGGACAGTTCCAGGAACGGCCGCTGCGGATTGATCGGCTTGGCATCGACCATGGCACGGGCATGCACGGTTTCGCGCCAGGCGGAAACCTGCTTTTCGATGCGCTCGCGCCAGCGCCGCGTTGTCTTGGGTTCCAGCAGCGGTATCAACGCTTCCAGGGTCAAACGGCTGTCGCCGACCAGTCCGATCTCCACGGGATAGCGCAGGCTTAGCTTGCGTCCGTCGCGGTCGATCTGCACCGCGCGCGCCTGACCCTCCTGCGGCAGGAATTCCGCATACGGGAACGAGGTGCCCACCATCAACAGCGTGTCGCACTCATTCATCATGTCCCAACTAGGCTGCGTGCCCAGCAGGCCGATGGCGCCTGTCACGTAGGGCAGGCTATCCGGCAGCACGGCCTTGCCCAGCAACGCCTTGGCCACGCCCGCGCCCAGCAGTTCGGCGACTTGGCTGACCTGTTCACCCGCCTGCAGCGCGCCCGCGCCGGCCAGGATGGCCACCTTCTCACCACGATTGAGGATATCGGCGGCGTTGCGCAGGGCATCGGGGCCGGGCACCGCCGCATGCGAGGTCACGCCGATGCCGGTGTGCACCGTGCCGTGTTCGCGGGGCGGCGCCGGCACGGCCGGCAAGTCCTGCACAACGGTCGGTAAGATGACGCAGGTCACGCTGCGCCGCTCCAGCGCAATGCGCATGGCGCGGTCCACCATGTGGCGCGCCTGCTCCGCCGTCGTCGCCATCTGCACGT
>JAEYVD010000603.1 GCA_023432075.1 Pseudomonadota bacterium
CGCGAAACGAGAACAGCAGGATGGTGACGATGCCCGCGATCAGCGCACCCATCACGGCCCATAGCGCCACCTGTTCGTCCGCGTTGACGGGCAGGGGCTTGGGCAGGCCGGGCAGGTCCACTTCGGAACCGGCCGGGTACCAGCCCGGAATCCAGCGCGTCAGCAGAAAGTTCATTACACCCACCACCACCAGCGGCAGCAGCGCGATCAGCGGATGATGATTGCGTTCGGCGGGGGGCGTGGCGGGTTCGTTGCGCAGGTCCGTGCCGTAGGTCTCGCCGGCCGCGGCGGCGCGCTTGCGGCGCCATTCCAGGTAGGCGATGCCCGCCGTCAGCGTGAACGCGGCGCCAATAAGACCCAGCCAGGGCGCGGCCCAGGTGGTGGTCTCGAAGAAGGTCGTCGGAATGATGTTCTGGATCTGCGGCGTGCCCGGCAGCGCCGTCATGGTGAACGTGAAGGCGCCCAGCGCGATCGCGCCCGGCATCAGACGCTTGGGGATGCCGCCCTGGCGGAACATCTCGGCGGCAAACGGGTAGACGGCGAACACCACCACAAACAGCGACACGCCGCCGTAAGTCAGCACCGCGCACACCAGCACGATGGCCACGATGGCGCGCTCGGCTCCGATCAGCCGCAGTACCGCCTGCACGATGGCGCGCGAGAAGCCCGATAGCTCGATCAGCTTGCCGAACACGGCGCCCAAAAGGAACACGGGGAAGTAGAGCTTGGCAAAGCCTGCCATGCGCTCCATGAAGATGCCCGAAAACACGGGCGCCAGCGCCGACGGGTCCGTCAGGAGGACCGCGCCCATGGCCGCAATGGGCGCGCACAGGATGACGCTATAGCCTCGATACGCCGCCAGCATCAGAAACGCCAGCGCCGCCACCACGATGAACAATCCGGTCATTCGGTACTCCAGGAATGAAGAGACAAGGGGTGTGGGGCTACACCTTAACGTATCGGCGGGTCAGCGCGCTGCCAACAACGCCGCCGCCTTGTGCGCCAGTTCCGCCACGCCGAAGCTCGCGGCCAGCGCGTGGGCGTCCAGGTCGTCCAGGGACACCCAGCGTGCGTCGCGGGCATCGTCGCCGGCGACCGGTTCGCCGGACACCCAGCGGCACAGCACCGCGATGAGGATGAAGTGGCGGCGCAGGGCGCCGGCGTCGTCGCGGTCGAACACGTCCACGGCGTCGAAGACGTGCAGCGGCTCGGCCGTGACGCCCGTCTCTTCCAGCAACTCTCGCGCGGCCGCATCGGGAAGGCGTTCGCCCGCATCGATCTTGCCGCCCGGAAACGCCCAGCGGTCCTGATCGGGCGGATTGGCGCGGCGCACCAGCAGCACGTGGCCGTCGCGCACGACGGCGGCGATGGTCGCGGCGATGGGGCGCGGGGCGGGTTGGGTCATGCGGGTCTCCAGCGGCAGTCAGGCATGCGGCAAGGATACGCCGGTCCGTTCATACCTCTTCGATGCGTTGGCTGGGGGCGAACGGCGTGCCCAGATCGAGCAGCGCGTAGATGCGTTCGGTAATGCGCTGGCGCCGCGTCGGCCTGCCCATGCGCCACCGCATGTCGAGCCACAGAAGCGGCAGCGCAAAGCACAGCCATACCAGCAGGAACATCCCCAGGATGAACAGCGCGAGTTCCGGAAAATCGCCCTGTAGCGCGTCGGGGTCCATGAACCAGGTCAGGCCAATCAGAAACAGCCAGACCGCAAGCATCAGGCCGCCGATGGCCTTGAGCAGGGGCGCGCGCTGGTTCATGCCGACGCCGACCGGCGTGTCGCGGCCGGGAACGGCGCGGAATCGCAGATGACACAGGTAGGCGCGCCCGTCCTCCAGATTGCGCAGCGCATACACCGCATGCGGTTCGCCCGGAACCGGCTGGGCGTTGACGGCCATTTCGACGGTATCGTCCTGTGCCAGGAACGGCTGCCAGCTTCCTAGCGATTCATCGACCGTCATCAGGAACGGGCGGCCCTGAATGGAAAAGCGATAGTGGCCGTAGGTCGGGCCTTTGTGCACATGCCGCGTTTCATGCGTGATCCCGTCGAGCTGCCCCCGGATCAGGAGCAGGGGCGGATCGCCATCCTGCATCAGAGCGGCTGGTTCCTGCCGGGGATGCGGGGCGGCTGGCGCGGCTGAAGCGGCCGCCATGGTCGCTGGCCGCCGGGCGGGATCGAACAAGGCCTCGCTGGCGAGAATGCGCGGCCGCTCGCGGCGGTTGCGCCAGAGGACGTGCAAGGCATTCGCGGCAAGTGTCAGCCCCATCAACGCGATTACCAGCGCGAACACCATCAGGAATACGCGCGGCAGCGTCGCCACGCCGGACAGCCACGCTGCACCCAGCGCGGTCACGCCCACGGCGCCGCAGATCGCGGCCTCGCGCCCGCTACGCCGTTGCGCGGTCTGGTAGGTGAGTGGAGCAATGGGATCGCCCTGCGCCGGCACGGCCCAACAGAAGCGGTTCAGGCCGTGCTGGGCCTGCAGCACGCCAATGCGCACGGCTGTGCCTTTGTCGTGGAAGGCGCGCAGCTGGGCGATGTGCGATGGGTCCAGCCCAGGCCCCCAGATGGTTTGCGCGCCGATCCGCAGGAAGACATCGTTTCGCCAGACCGGCGTTGCGAGCCGGATCTGGTCAATCTTTCCCTCGATGATGCGGGCTGCGCGGTGTGGCATGTCGGAGCGGCGAGGCAAAGCCGCAAGGATAACGCGGCGGGGGTTACCCGCCGCAGGATCGCCTGCCGCGGGAGCGCCCGCCGCAGGACCGCCCGCCGCGCTACTTCTTCACCAGCGGGCACGTCGACCGGGACAGCGGCATGAAGGCCTGGTCGCCCGGCAGCGTGGCCACCAGCTTGTAGTAGTCCCACGGGCGCTTGGATTCCGACGGCTTCTTGACCTCGAACAGGTACATGTCGTGCACCATGCGGCCGTCTTCGCGGATGCGGCCATTGGTGGCGAAGAAGTCGTTGATGGGGGTGGCCTTCATCTGCTTCATGACGGCAGTGGGCTCGTCCGTGCCCGCCGCCTGCACGGCTTTTAGGTAGTGCATGACCGACGAATACGTGCCCGCCTGGCTCATGTTGGGCATCTTCTTGAGCTTGTCGTAATAGCGCTGCGACCAGGCGCGGGTCTGGTCGTTCATGTCCCAGTAGAAGGCTTCCGTCAGCGTCAGGCCGGCGGCGGCGTCCAGGCCGATGGCGTGGATGTCGTTGATGTACAGGAGCAGCCCCGCCATTTTTTGCCCGCCCTTGGTCAGCCCGAATTCGCTGGCCGCCTTGATGGCGTTGACCATGTCGCCGCCCGCGTTGGCCAGCCCGACGATCTGCGCCTTGCTGGCTTGCGCCTGCAACAGGTACGAGGCAAAGTCGCTGGAACCCAGCGGATGGCGCGAGGCGCCCAGCACCGTGCCGCCGTTGGCCTTCACCACGTCGGTGGCCGAGGCCTGCAGCGTGTGGCCGAATGCGTAGTCGGCCGTCAGGAAGTACCAGCTCTTGCCGCCTTGCTCGACGGTGGCGCGCGCGGTGGTGTTGGCGAGCGACCAGGTGTCGTAGGTGTAGTGCACGGAATAGGGCGAGCACAGGTCGTTGGTGATGCGCTCGGTGCCGGGCCCGCTGAAGACGACGATCTTCTTCTTTTCGCGCGCCACTTCCAGCACGGCCAGCGCGGGCGCGGAGCCGGCGACGTCCATGATGGCGTCGACCTTCTGGGTGTCGTACCACTCACGCGCCTTGGCGGCGGCGATGTCGGCCTTGTTCTGGTGGTCCACCACCAGCAGGTCCACCTTCTTGCCCAGCACGGTCCCGCCGAAATCGGCGATCGCCATCTCGGCGGCGGTGGCGCTGCCCTTGCCGGTCACGTCGGCATAGACGCCGCTCATGTCCAGGATCAGGCCCAGCCGCACCACGCCGTCAGAGACGGCGGGCGCAGGCGATTGCGCGTGTGCGCCGGCGGCGGCAGCTATCGCCGTGGCGGTAAACAATTGGATGATCTTGCTGCGGCACTGCATTGAAATCCGGGTCTTGTCGGCATGCTTCATGGTTGTCTCCCTGTATGCCGGATTCTTTTCGGATAGTGCGGGCGCGTGTCCTGGTTTTATTGATCTGGCGCCTTGTGTGGGTTGGGACAGCGGGCGGGCGATGGGTGGGCGATGGTCTCCTTGAGGCGGGTACGCAAGTCGGTCAGCGGTTGGTGAGCAGGTCGAATTCCATCCGCACTTTGCGAAACGGAAATTCCAGCCGCGCGAAATACACCACGCGGCCGTCGATGCACGCATAGCGGCGCAGTTCGGCCACCGGCGAGGACACGGGAATCTGCAGCGATTCGGCCGACTCCTGGCCCGCCTCGATCACGTTCAGGACCTGGCGCGCTTCGGAGATGCGCGCCCCGTAGAACTGGTCCAGCACGGGCGCGACGGTGCTCTTCTGGATGCGGGCGCGATGCTTGCGAAAGAGGCAGCTGTCCAGAAAGACCTCGCTGTAGCAGAAGGGGCCGGCATCGGTCGTGTGGATGCGCCGCAGGTACTGGAAGCTGCCGCTGCGGTCGGCGCCGCACGGCATGCCGAGCGAGTCGGGCAGCGGGGAGTCGGCATTGGACTCGACCAGCGACACGGTGCCCAGCTGGTTGCTCAGCTCGACGGTTTCGGCCCAGGTCTTGGGAATGAGCAGCGTGGGCGTTTCCGGCAGCTCGGCATTCACGAAGGTGCCCGACCCGCGCGAGCGCCGGATGAGGCCGTCCTCTTCCAGCAGGCCGAACGCCTGGCGGATGGTCGCGCGCGAGATGCCGTAGGTTTCCATCAGCGCTTCCAGCGGCGGAATCTGCTGTCCGGGCCGCCACGTCCGGTTCTGGATGTGGCTGCGAAACAGAGCGGCGGCCTGCAGATAAAGCGGCTGGGGACTGCGCGAAAAAAGCTTGCGGGCGGGCATGGCGGGCGGATGGTTATGACGCGGAACCCGAGAGCATAGCGTCCGCCATCTCGCGCAGCCGGTGCTTCTGGATCTTGACCGAGTTGGCGCTCTCGACCGACGGAAAGGCGTCCAGCACGGTAAACCCCGCAGGCGCCTTGAAGCCCGCCATGGCCGCCTTGCACGCCGCGGTCCAACCGGCCGGGTCGGCCTGGGCGCCGGCGTGCAGCAGCACGAAGGCGTAGGGCACGATTTTGCCGTGGCGCGTGGCGCCCACCACCTGGCAGGCGCGCACGCCCGGCAGGGTTTCGACGACCTGCTCGATTTCCACCGGATTGACCAGAAAGCCCGAGAGCCGCAGCGAATCCCCCATCCGGGTTTGGAACACGAATTGCCGGTCGGTCAGCGTATAGCCCAGGTCGCCGGTCTTGAAGTAGCCGTCGGCCGTCAGGGCCGCGCGGGTGGCGTCCGGATTGTCCAGGTAGCCGAGCATCAGGCTGGGCGACAGGATTTCGATCTCGCCGGACTGGCCGTGCGGCAGCACCTTGCCGTTTTCGGGATCGCGGGCCCGCACGCGGGCGCCCGGGTAGATCAGTGTGCCGCCGGGCTGGTGGCGGGCCGACACGTCGCCTTCGGCCGGATCGCGGGGCTGACCGGCCACCAGCGCGATCAGTTCGCTGGAACCGTACAGGCCGGTCAGCGGCACGCCGGCCGCGCGGGCCAGGTCCAGCATGTTGTCCAGCGCGGGCGTGAAGCTGGCAAAGCCGAACAACTGGACCGACGAGAACGTGCCTGGCGCGGCGGCCTGCATCATGCCGACCAGGGCCTCGTTGTTGGCATAGGTGTGCGTGACGGCGTGGCGGGCGATGGCGCGTGCCGATTCGGCCGCATCGAAGACGGGCGCGCAGACGACCGGCACGCCGCGCGCCAGACCGCCCACCAGCGTGGCAAATCCGAAGGCGCCGCAAAACGGCGCGCTGGCCAGCACGCACGCCCGGTCTTCGTAGCCGAACGCCTGCGCGACCATGGCGCCGTGCCGCAGCAGGGTGTGCTGATCGTGCAGCACGAATTTTGGCTTGGAGGTGGTGCCGGATGTGGTGAAACACAGCACCCCGGCATTGGCGTGCGGGGCGGGCGCGGGATCGGCGCAGGCCAGCAGCGCGTCGTACCGGTGCACCGGCTTGCCGTGCAGCGATGCCGGGGGCAGTTCGTCCGGCCCGGCCAATGCCACCGCGCCCTGCAACTGATCCACGTCCACCGGCGCCACGCCATCCAGGATGCCCTGGAAGTCGATGCCTTTGAAATCCGGCCAGTACACCAGCCAGTCGGCACGGCCGCGGCCCAGGATGTCGGCCACCTCCACCGACCGGAAGCGCGTGTTGACGGCCAGCACCAGCGCGCCCAGATGCGCGCACGCCAGAAAGGTCTCAACCCAAACGGCGCAGTTGGGCAGCCAGACGGCGACGCGGTGGCCGGGCTGTACACCGATGCGGGCAAGGCCCGCCGCCAGCGTCCGGCTGCGCGCGCGCAGGTCGGCAAGGCGCAGCGGCTGGTCGCGGTCGATCAGCGCGATGGCATCGGGCTGTCGGGCCGCCAGGGCATCCAGGTGGTGGGAGAACGTCGAGGTGGACAGCGGCATGGCTTACACCGTGGCAATGGGCGTCACGGGGGAACCCACCGCGCCGGGCATGCGCAATGGCGGGGCGGTCAGCAGGAACCGGCTGCGGCCGTGCGTATGGAGCCAGTCGGCCAGGTCCTTCAGGTACCACAGCTCGGCCAGCGGCACGCCCAGCTTGAACAGGCAATGATGATGCAGCGGCAGGATGGAATGGCCCGGGCCCGCGGTACGCGCGGGATAGGCCTCGACCGCATAGTTGTCGGCGCAGATCGCCGCAATGCCGGACTGCGTGATCCAGTCCAGCAGGGCGGGGTCGGACCCGTCCAGCACCGCGCCGGTTTCCTCCAGCTTGTGCGGATCGGGCTGGCCGTTCATGGCCACGATGGCTTCGGCGAATCCGGTCCGAAGCACCAGCATGTCGCCGGCCTCGGGCACGGCGTCCTGCTCGCGCATGGCGGCCTGGAGCTGGTCGTGGCCGACGAGAGTGCGGCCCGGGCCGAACGCGCGGGCCAGATCCACCAGTACGCCGCGGCCCTGCATGCCTTTTTCGGCGTAGCGGCTGACGCTGAGCTTGCGCGCGAAGGAGCCGCCCGGCGGGCAGCAGGGGGCTTGCGAGTTGTCGGGATCCGCGCCGCCAAACACGTCCACGCCGGCTGCGTAGCCGTTGTAGTAGACGCGTCGTGCCTGGCCGTCTCCCTGGATGTCGAACATCGCGCCCACGTGGCACAGGCTGTCCCATTGCGTGGAGTACTGCATGGACAGGGTGACCTGATCGTCCGACAGCACGTCGACCGCCTCGGGCTGCACCTGCGACATCGCGAAGTTCAAGTAAGGCGTGCCCTCGCGGAAGGTGGGCTTGAGCGTGGGCGCATGACGGCGGGGATTGAGCACGTTGCCGCCGGGCAAATCCAGGGGCAGCGACAGGCAGAAGACCTTGCCGGCGCGGACTTCGCGCACCGCCTGCAGCACCTTTTCCTCGGTCAGGAGGTTCAGGCGGCCCAGCTCGTCATCCGGGCCGAAGTCGCCCCAGGTGGAACCTTCGGGGCGTTGCGTCCAGCGTTTCATCTGCTTGTCTCCTGTCGGTTTTCTATGTTCTTATGAATATAGTACGTATTTACGTACTTTAAAAAGAAATCCGC
>JAEYVD010000657.1 GCA_023432075.1 Pseudomonadota bacterium
TCACGGGAACGCATATGAACCAGGAAGTCAGGCTTTGCGAGGTCGGGCCGCGCGACGGATTGCAGATGGCCAATGGCATGATGGCGGGCGCCGACAAGCTGCGCTGGATCCGGCAACTGGCAGATGCCGGCCTGCGAGAGATCGAGGTGGGCAGCTTCGTGTCGCCGCGCCTCGTGCCGCAGATGGCGGACACCGGCGACATCCTGCCCGAGGTCCTGAAGATCGACGGACTGACGGTGTGCGCGCTGGCCTGCAACCTGAAGGGCGCGATCGCGGCATATGAGGCGGGCGCGCATGTGCTGGCGTTTCCCGTGTCGGTCAGCGACACGCATAGTCGCGCCAACGTCGGCAAGGGCACCGATGCGCAGGTCGAGGCGCTGGCCGCCATCGTCGACTGGGTCCGCGCGCAGGCGCGGCCCATGCGCATCGATGCGGCCGTCGCCACTGCGTTCGGCTGTTCGATGGAAGGAGAGGTGCCGGTGCGGCGCGTGGCCGACGTCGCGCAAGCCGTGGCGCGGGCCGGCGCCGACGAAATCGCCCTGGCCGATACTGTGGGCTATGCCCACCCCGGGCAGGTGCGCGAGGCGGTGCGGGCCGCGCAGGACGCGGTGGGGGCGCGGCTGACCAAGCTGCATCTGCACGACACGATGGGATTGGGTCTGGCCAACGCGCTGGCGGGGCTGGACGAGGGCATCCGCGCCTTTGATTCCTGCCTGGGCGGGCTGGGCGGATGCCCGTTCGCGCCGGGGGCGTCGGGCAACATCGTCACCGAAGATCTGGTGTTCATGCTGGAAAGCATGGGCTTTCGGACCGGTGTCGACCTGTCCCGCCTGCTGGCGGCCCGGCCGCTTCTGGCCGATTCACTGCCGCAGGAAAGATTGCGCAGCGGCGTGGCCGCCGCCGGCATTCCCAAGACCTACGCGTCCGTGTAGCTCAGCGATACACCAGCACCGGAAGCGTGCTGTGCGCCAGCACCTTCTGCGTCTGGCTGCCCAGCAGCAGGGCAGCCATGCCGCCGCGGCCATGCGAGGACATGGCAATGAGGTCGCAATTGCGCGTCATGGCCACGTCCACGATCACCTGGTAGGGCGATTCGCTTTCGCGCATTTCCGTGACGCAGGCCACCCCCGCGGTGCTGGCCTTGCCGGCGGCTTCGGACAAATAGGAACTGGCCAGCTCGCGTGCCTGGTTCTCGTAGACGCCGCGCATGCCTTCGAGCTGCACGGTTTCCATGGAAGGCATCTGGAAAGGGCTGTAAACGGTCAGGACCGTGACGCTGGCGCCCAACTCGCGGGCAAGCGCAAGCGCCTGCTCCAGGCCGGAATTGGCCAGGCTGGATCCGTCGATGGGGATGAGTATGTGCTTGTACATGGCAACCTCCAGGGGATGAGGCGCGACGCCTTCTTGAAGAAGGGTGTGGCAAGAAAGGCGCACCGGCAGGTCCCATCCTACTACTGCTCAGTAGTCGTGACATCCCGGATTGCCAAGACGTCACGCGTCAGCGGCCCGATCCTGGGGCCGGGCGAACGCCAGCGTGCTGAGCAGCATCATCATCAGTACAGCGGGATAGGCATAGCGGTAAGCGGGAAAAGGGATCACCACCAACAGCAGGAGAATCGATGCAATGGGCGCAACGGCCGCCATCATCACCCCGGGGTCCTTCGTCCGCGCGACAAACATCAAAACGATGAAAAAGCCCGCAAACAACGGTAGGGCAGGCTTCCAGAATAGCCAGAACCAACTTGCCGTTTCCGTCTGGCTCTTATATTGCTCGATCGCATTGGTCAGCATGGGAATCAGACTTCGATGCGGGCCGGCGAGGGGCAGAAATCTGCTTTCCTGATCATCGAAACCCAGGGCTGCGGTCGTCTGGAACGGCAATTGGCCCACGCCGGTGTGCCAGATCATTTTTGTGACGCATATTTGCCTGTCCAGCAGGATCTTGGGGTGCGCCAAGAGAATTCTGCCGACTGCCTTGGCCATATCGAGCTGGTGATTCCATAGGAACGCCAGATACGCATCCCTGTCCAGCTGGATGTTCTGCGAAACCGAGGTTTGCGTCGTATCCGCCATGTAGCAATCGAAATTTGCCCAGGCTTCGCGAGGGGCCAGCCGATAGAAAAGGGCGGCATCTTCTGCGTCAATGGAAACGCCACTGGCGATCGACGCGGCAAAGAGATGGTAGATGTATAGGTTGGCGAACAGGCGCGGCGGTCTTTCTTGTATTTCTTCAACACCGCTTTGAGCAAGGAAGGCTCGGCGCTCCGCCTTTGCCAGCATGGACAGGGCGTTGGGAATTGCAATGGCCAGGGCCACGAAGACCATGCCGGCCACGACTGCGCCACGCGCGGTGTGCCGGCGGTACAGCAAGATCACGACGAATAGCATCGCGACCATGATAGCGGGCATGACGTTGCCGCGCATGAGACCCGCGACCAGCGCCGAACAGACAATTGAAGTCAACAAGAACGCCGGTACTCGCTCGCCGTGTTGCGTGCGAAAGGCGGCCATGAGCGCCCAACTGAACAATAGGGCGCCTACTGCGCTGATGGCGTCCTTGCCAAGGTTGGTGAAGAAAAGCGGGTATTGCGGTGTGAATGCCAGGATAAGTGCCGCCGCAGCGGCGCTCCAGAAGGGGACGCCGCGAAAGCGCAGTTCCCGCAAAACCAGCGCAACCGCGAGCGCGGCCAGCATGCCCTGCACGGCGACCAGCAACGCGGGGGATGTGTCGATCCACACGAACACTCGCATCAGGTATGTCGCTGCGTAGCCAAGCGGTTCGGAAAGATCGCCGCCCAAGGCGGCCTGCACCCATTGGAGCGCAGCGTCATACCCCACGTTGGCTGGGTAGAAACTGAGCTGCGTGGCCGCTGTCGACAGGGCAAGCGGAAGTGCCAGCCACAGCGTCTCTCGGCGTTTCGGCGTGGCCGCCGGTCCTGCGCGTGAAGCCGTCATCAAACGGAGGGCAATGGCAGAGGCAACTAGAAAGATCAGCACAAATATGCCGATGCGTGCGGGCAAACCGTAAATGGCTTGCGTGGCGCTGGAGGGTACCAAGGAATTGACGCCGCCGACCTCGAAGGGGACGATCGACTCCGAGGCGCTTTGCAGTTCGATCTGATTCTGGTACCCAGCGCCATCGCTCAAGATGGCCGCGCTCGGCTGGGAATAGCGAAGCAAGCCAAAAAGGATCGGCTCGTCCGCGGTTCTGATCACGATCGGAGGCGCGCCTGCCTGTGCGCTAAACGTGACGGAGTCGAGGGCGCGCACTTCCGTCCATCCCTGCGCAGGGACCGAAATGGCGTCTTCCTTGCGGAGCGCATCGATCCGCAGGCCGTAGAAAACAACCTTGAGTGATCCGCTGTAGCCATCGGCGGGAGCGACTTGAAGCCGATAGACTGGACGTTCGTGCGCCAAGTCCAGGGACAGGAACAGCGCGACCGCAGCCAGCAGACTGGCCAGCCAGATCCAAAGCGGCGCATTTCGCCGTGAAAGAGCGCTCATGGGCTGCATAACGCGGCGATGCTTCCTTACTTCGGAACGTTAGTGTGCCCGGACGGCGGGCGTGGACGGCAAAAAACAAGCCCGCTTAGCAGCATCAGCACCAACACCGCCGGGTAGGCATATCGGTAGGCCGGGAACGGGATCACCAGCAGCAATTGCACAATGGTCAGCACGGGCAGCAGGGCAACCACCCCCACGCCGACGTCTCGGGTACGCGCGAGATACAAGCCGACGATAAAGAGACCGAAGGCCAGCGGCAGCGCCGGCTTCCAGAAGAACCAGAACCGGCCGGGATTCTCTGACCACAGCACGTAATCCTGGATGTGCTGACGCAGTGAGGGCCACGGCGTGCGGCTTTCTCCGGCAAGGGGTGGGAAGCGCTTGTCGACGACGTCGTAACCCAGCATCGCGGTGGCCTGGAAGGGACGATCTCCGACGCCGATCTGCCACAACACCCGGGTTATGCAGGCTTGCCGGTCAAAGAGAAGTTTTGGGTTGTCGCGAACGATGCGCAGCACGGTTCGCGCCATGGCCGGCTGATGCGCCTGCAGGTGCGCGTTGTATTCACTTTGCGTGAAGCGAATATTCTGGCCAAGACTGGCCATGGTCGTGTCTGTCATGTAGCAGGAGTAATTCTTCCATTTTTCCTGCGGAATGATCGCGAAAAAAGGCTTCGCCTCGTCGTCCGAAACGGCGACGTTGTTGGCCATGGCGGCACTGAACAAATGATAGAGGTAAAGGTTGGTGAAGACGCCGAGCGGCAAGTCGGCGTTAGGCAGAATGCGTACCCGCTCGACCGGCCGCTGATATTGCTCCAGCTCCTGTGCCGCCAGCGCCGCGAGTGCCTTGGGAACAACCAGTGCGACGACGAGAAATACCGCGCCGGCCGCGAGCAGACGGTAGGCGCGGCTGCGCCAGAACAACCAGGCCAGGGCGACGGCCAGGGCCACCAAAATGACGGGCATGACGTTATTGCGCATCAGACCTGCAAACAATCCTGAGGCGACAGCTGCGGCCAACACGCCCCACGGCGGCAACTGCCTCTTCGGCTGGCGAAACAGATTCAGCAACGCCCAGGAAAAAAACAGGATGCCCGTCACGCAGAGCGGATCCTTGCCCAGATTGGTGAAGAACGTGAAGTACTGAGGCGTGATGGCGAGGGCCGTGGCCACCGCCAGACTGGCGGGCAATGACAATCCGCGATGGCGCAATTCGCGCAGAACCAGCGCCATGCCAAACGCTGCGAAAACCGCCTGGATGGCAATCAACGGCAACGGAGAGCTACTCATCCATGCGAATGTGCGCATGAGATACGTGGTGGGGTAGCCCAGGGGCTCGAACAGTTCACCGCGGCCGGCCGCCTGAACCCACTGGATCGAGCCGTCGTAGCTGACGTTGCCGGGCAGGAAGGCAATCAGGGTTGCGCCCGACGTGATCAGAAAAGGCAGTGCACAGAATGCGACTTCAAGCCGTCGCGGGCCGGGCCGCGGCATTTCATCGGCGAGGGCTGGCCGCGTCATCTGCCAGGTGATTGCCGTCAGCAGGATCAGAATTGCCGCGGCGGCGAAGATCCGGGTCGTCACGCCGAAGCGGGGGGCCTCGCCGCTGGCCGCGACGGACGAGCGGGCTCCGCCAACGACCAATGTGGACAAGGTTTCCTGGTCCGCGCGCAGGGCGATCAAGCGCCGGTCGCCGGCGCCGTTGTCCACCGTGGCCGAACCGCCGTAGGCGTGATGCACGAACGTCAGATTGACCGGGTTGTTCCGCGCGACGACTTCAATGGGGGCGGCCGGCACCTGCGCGGTCAGAACTGTCGAGTCCGTGCCTCGAGTGATTTGCCAACCGTTTGCGGGCACGGTCAGAATTCCGCGCGACAGATACGAATCGAAGTCGTTGCCGTAGAGCGCCACGGTGACGCTGCCTTCCGGCGATGCGGCGGGCGAAATCCGGACGCGATACTCCGGCTGCAACGCCCCCAGGTTCAACGACAGGAAAATGAGCGTTGCAGCCACAACCACCGCCAGCCAATGACCTGCGGTGACGTGCTGCCAAGCTGACTGCTTGGTTGCCATGACGCTTGTTCAGTCCAACGGTTTGCTGCCAGCGCGTGCATTTTGCAGCGCGACGTAGCGCGCGAGATTGGTGATGGCGCGATGCTGAGAATTGAGGTGGCGCGCGAGAAGAATCAGCGCGTTAATGATCGCCACCAGAAGCAAAATGATGAAAAAGTCCAGGCCCCGGCCGATGCCGAAGAAATGAGCGATCTCCGACGTGATCTCTGGATTCCAGACGAAGTAGATCCCTATCAGATAGGACAGGCAAAGCAACATGCAGACCCAGGTTGGCCGAATGAATGCAAAGCTGTAAACCGCCATGAATAGAAACACGGCGGTGAGCAAGATGCTGAAAATCATTTGGAAACTCTCCCCATCAGCAATTCCATCAGAATGCGAATGGCATTCGAGCTGCGTTGCCCCTTTCTGATGGAATATTCCGTGTAGGCGATGGTCACCGGGTGCTCGATATAGCGCACTTTATGAGACGCAATATGCTCGAGAATTTCTGATGCGTGCGCCATCCGGTTCTGTTTGAACTTGAACTCTTCGCAGAATTTGCGGGTCAGCGCGCGAAAACCGTTGTGCACATCGGTCAGGCGAATTCGCGAGGTGATGCGCGTGTACAGCAAGGCGCTGGCCAGCACGAGCTTGCGAGTAAACGGGACATTGGTTTTGGTGCCCAAGAACCGGCTGCCCAGCACGGCATCAACGCCGCTCGCCTTGAGTGCGGCAAGCATGGGCAGGATTTCGCGGGCGTCATGCTGGCCATCGGCGTCAAACGTCACGATGTAATCGGCTTGCTGGCGCAGGGCATACTCGATCCCGGTCTGCAGCGCGGCGCCCTGACCGAGGTTGATGGGATGCGAAAGGACATGAGCGCCAGCAGCCAGTGCTGCTTCGGCAGTCTCGTCGGCCGAGCAGTCATCGCAGACGACTACGTTCCCGACATACGGGAGCACGCCCGCGATGGTGTTGGCGATGACGCTGCCTTCGTTGAATGCAGCAATCACGACCCATACGTTGTCTTGGCAAGTTGTCGCCATGATTTACTCCGTACCCAAGATGATCAACCCGATTCCGATAACAGCCAGACCAGCGATGAATCGGGGAGTGAGCGTTTCACCAAAAAGGTACCAACTGCCCAAAGAGGCGACGATCAGACTGATGATCGTAAAGGGGTAGGCGCGGGAGAGCGGGATAAAGGTCAGCAGCCAAACCCAGAACACCAGCAGGACGCCGTAGCTGGCCGCGCCGAGCAGGAACGGCCAATCCGATGCCAGCGAGAGTAGGCGTGAAAACAGTCCTTGGTGCTCGGTCGGCAACTGGCGCTGCGCCGAAAACTTGAGCAAGAGCTGCCCGGCGCCCATTCCTACAGAAAACAGGGTGACGAGCAGGATGTGGACTGCCTTCACGCCGCCTCCCGCTTGCGGAACACCAGACGCATCGCGTCAAACAGATTCACCGGCAGACCCGTGCGGTGCATCCACGCCGGCAGCGTGGGCCGCAGCGAAACATAACGCAGCACTTGGTACACGATCAGACCAATCGGCACCTTTTTCCAAGGGTGGTCCATGTGAACCAGATCAAGTCCCAAGCGGTCGCACAGCGACTTCAAGGATTTTGGCGTGAAGAACCACAAGTGTTGGGGGGGCGTCATGAGGCGCCAGTTGCTGCCGGTGGCTTTCGCGACGGCCGAGGAGAAATCACCCGTCGTCATGAGCAGCAATCCGCCCGGCTTCAAGGCGCCGGAGGCCGCCTCAAGTGAAGCCACCGGATCGGGCAGGTGTTCGATGACATCCAGCAGGACCACGACGTCTGCGTCAGTGAAGCGAGACAGCGCCTCTTTGGATACTTCTCCGTGATAAACCTTGTCGTGCCCGCGGGCGTTGCAGCTTTCGACGGCCTCTTCGCACAGTTCGACACCGCCGACCTCATAGGAGGACGCCTTGGCGACGTCAAGGAAGTAGCCGTATGCGCAGCCCAGCTCGATCAGGCGTCCGTTGCCCGCGCCCAGTTTTTTCAGCAGCGCGATGTCCTGCTTGAACTGGGCGTGCAACACGTCGCTCGCCTGGACGTAATTGGAGTACCCATCCTCGCGTCCGCCATTGAAATACGAGGAATCGTAATAAGTCGCGGCATCGAACTGCTCGGGTTCCGCCTTGCCTGCGCCGCATCCCCGGCACCGGTAGATGGGAATTCCTGCCTTGTGATAGGCCAATTCAAACGCGGAAGTTGTATGGCACAGAGGGCACGCAGGCGCTGTAGGCATGGGAATAGTCAGATTTTCAGAAGGACGGATGTTGGGCGATGCCGTCGCTGATGCGTCGCCACGCCTGTGGCAGCGCGAGAGTACGCAGCGATTCGCTCGCTCGCGGGGCTAGTGGTCAGCAGCCCGGCGCATGTGTTGGCTGAGAGTGTTCAGCAGTTGCTGATCAAGGCCTCATGAAACGCAGCATTCAGCGGCTAGGTTTTGCCCATGGAATATCCGTTACAACAAACGCTTTGGCGGAGGCGGTGAGATTCGAACTCACGAACGGTTGCCCGTTGCCGGTTTTCAAGACCGGTGCAATCGACCACTCTGCCACACCTCCCGTCGTAGCGATGCAGGCCAAGGCTCCGTCATTATCGGTCGACCTGTCCTGCTTTTGCTGACGTTTTGCAGTATTGCGGCCGCCAGGCAAACATTGTGCCAAAACGAAACCACGATATGCCGCAAAGGGCGCAATAATAATCCATTTGCTGCAAAGGAGGCACGCGATGCACGCTGTTGAAATCACCCGCCCCGGTGGCCCCGAGGTCCTCGTCCCCGTGGAGCGCCCCACGCCCGAGGCCGGCGCCGGCGAAGTTCTCATCAAAGTGACCGCTGCGGGCATCAACCGCCCCGACGTGTTCCAGCGCAAGGGCAATTACGCCCCGCCGCGCGGCGCGTCCGACCTGCCGGGCCTGGAAGTGGCCGGCGAGATCGTTGGCGGCGACGTGGCCGGCAGCGGTTTTGCCGTGGGCGACAAGGTTTGCGCCCTGGTGGCTGGCGGCGGCTATGCCGAGTACTGCGTTGCGCCCGTGGCGCAGTGTCTGCCGATTCCCAAGGGCTTGTCCGACATCGAGGCCGCAGGCCTGCCCGAGACGTATTTCACCGTGTGGAGCAACGTGTTCGACCGCGGCCGCCTGTCCGAGGGCGAGGCGCTGCTGGTCCATGGCGGCGCCAGCGGCATCGGCACCACGGCCATCCAGCTGGCCCGCGCGATGGGACACAAGGTATACGCGACCGTCGGCAGCGACGATCGCGCACGCGCCGTCGAGGCGCTGGGCGCCGACAAGGGCATCAACTACAAGACGCAGGATTTCGTGAAGGAAGTGCTGGACGCCACCGGCGGACGCGGCGTGGACGTGATCCTGGACATGGTGGCCGGCGACTACATCGCCCGCGACATGCAGTGCCTGGCCGATGATGGCCGCATCGTCATCATTGCGCAGCTGGGCGGCTCGCACGCCAATGTGGATACTGCCCAGGTCATGCGCCGCCGCCTGACCATCACCGGCTCGACGTTGCGTCCGCGCCCGGTGGCCTTCAAGGGCGCCATCGCGCGTGCCCTGCGCGAGCATGCCTGGCCGTTGCTGGAAAAAGGGGCCATCAAGCCCATCGTCCACGCCACCTTCCCGCTGGCCGAGGCCTCCAAGGCCCACGCCATGATGGAAGGCGGGGAAAACATCGGCAAAATCATCCTGACGATGTAAGAAATGCGCGGCGTTCGGCGTATCGCCGCGCAACAGGATACAATCTCGGGTTTCGCCTGGAATTTTTTCCAGGCAGGCCCGTGGGCGGTTGCTGCACAAAGCCCCTGTAACAGGTCCTCCCACCTCAGACCCAATCGTCAGACAAATTCGCCATGACTTCAGTCGAAAATCGCGCCCGCCTCGTGCTGGGCAACTGGAAGATGCACGGCAATCTCGCCGAGAACGCCGCGTTGCTGACCGAGCTTCGTGCCGCGGATGCGGCGGGCCACTGCGAAATCGGCATCTGCGTTCCGTTTCCCTACCTGGCGCAGGCCGCGTCGGCCCTGACCGGCAGCAGCGTGTCCTGGGGCGCGCAAGACGTCAGCGCCCACGACAAGGGTGCGTATACGGGTGAAGTCTCCGGATCGATGCTGAAGGAATTTGGCTGCCGCTGGGCGCTGGCCGGCCACTCCGAGCGCCGCGTCCTGCACGGCGAGACCGACGAGATCGTGGCCGCCAAGGCGCAGGCCGCGCTGGCCGCCGGCCTGACGCCCGTGGTCTGCGTGGGCGAATCCCTGGCCGACCGCGAAGCCGGCAACACGCTGGCCGTGATCGAACGGCAGCTCAAGCCCGTGCTGGCGCTGGGCGCCGACGCCGTCTCGCGCATGGTTCTCGCTTACGAACCCGTCTGGGCCATCGGCACCGGCC
>JAEYVD010000515.1 GCA_023432075.1 Pseudomonadota bacterium
AACGCAAGAAAACCGAAGAAAAGCTGCTCAGCCTGCAAAAAGAGCTGGAGGTGCTGTCGTTCAAGGATGGCTTGACCAACATCGCCAACCGGCGCCGCTTCGACAGCAGTTTCGAACTGGAATGGGAGCGTGCGCGCGGCGAGGGCCAGCCGCTGTCGGTCTTGCTCTTCGACGTCGACTTCTTCAAGCAGTACAACGACCTGTATGGCCACACGCAAGGCGACAAGTGCCTGATCGAAATCGCCCAGACGCTGAGCCTGGCGCTGGATGGACCGCGCGACCTGGTTGCACGCTACGGCGGCGAGGAATTCGTGGTGCTGCTGCCCGACGCCGACGCCGAGGTCGCCCGGAAAGTCGCCGAACGCTGCCAGCGCCAACTTCAGAAAAAGGCCATCGTCCACGCGCTGTCGCCGCATGGCAGGCGCGTCACGGTCAGCGCCGGCGCGGGCACGGTGTTGCCGGCCGGGCCGGTGACGCCGGCGGACTTCATCAAAGGCGTGGATCAGGCGCTGTACCTGGCCAAGAACAACGGGCGCAACCGCGTGGAGCACGTGCAGGTGGGCGGATAACGCCAATCCGCCTTTTTTACCCGTAATTCCCCGTATTGCAGCGCAACATTATGTGCTGTAGTGGCCGGGTGGAGGGCGCATTCCGCGCCCCCGTCGCGTGCCCATCATGTCCAAAATCAGAAATCTCTCACTCCGGAGCAGCCTGACTGCACTGGTGCTTTTTTTCATTTTGATGCTGGTGGCCGTCGGCGCCATCGCCATGCAGCAGCTCTGGAGCATCAGCCAGAAGCAGCGCGCCATGTACACGGAAACCGTCATGCCGCTGCGCGTCGTCGTCGACGCCGCCCGCCAAGGCGCCACGCACTTCCGGCGCATGTACGTCTACATCTGGAACACCGATCCGCAAGCCCGGCAGAACGAACTGCGCCTGAACGACGATTCCGAGAAATCGGTGCTGCAAGCGCGTGACCGGCTGCAGCAGGAGCAGGACCCTGCCCTGCGCGCCCTGGGCGGCAAGCTGGCCGACACCTGGACCCGCTACAAGGCGGCCGTGAACGACGTGAAGGGACTGGCCGACCGCAACGATCCGACCGCGATGACCGTGCTGCACAAGGACTCGGCCGAACTGCACGTGGCCGCGCGCAATATCCTGATGGAAGCGGCCAAGCGCCAGGAAGAGCTGGCCCGCCTGGATACCGAAGACGCCGCCGCGGCAGTCGAACGCACGTTCTGGACGCTGACCGCGCTGATCGTGCTGTGCGCGCTCATCGGCAGCATCCTGGGCCTGGGCCTCGTGCGTTCCGTCATGCGCCGCCTGGGCGGCGAACCTGCCTACGCGGCCCAGATCGCGCAGGAAGTCGCAAAGGGCAACCTGGCCGTGCGCGTGCAGCGCCGCGACGGCGACCAGACCAGCGTGCTCGCCAACATGGACGCCATGCGCGCCAACCTGGCGCAACTGGTCAGCCAGGTGCGCCAGTCCAGCGAATCGATCGCCACGGGCGCCACCCAGATCTCCACCGGCAATACCGACCTCAGCCAGCGCACCGAGGAGCAGGCCGCCAACGTCGAAGAGACCGCGGCCTCGATGGAAGAAATGAACGCGGCGGTCAAGCAGAACCTGGAGTCCGTGCAGATGGCCGCCAGCCTGGCCGGCTCGGCCAGCGAAGCCGCCGCGCGCGGCGGCCAAGTGGTCGGCAACGTGGTCAGCACCATGGACGCCATCTCCGCCAGCTCGCGCAAGATCGTCGACATCATCGCCGTCATCGATTCCATCGCGTTCCAGACCAACATCCTGGCGCTGAACGCCGCCGTCGAAGCCGCCCGCGCCGGCGAACAGGGCCGCGGCTTTGCCGTCGTGGCCAGCGAAGTGCGTGCACTGGCCCAGCGCAGCGCCAGCGCCGCCAAGGAAATCAAGCAACTGATCGGCGATAGCGTCGGCAACGTCGAAGCCGGTTCCAACCTGGTGGGCGAAGCCGGCAGCACCATGAACGACATCGTCACGCAGGTGCGCCGCGTGGCCGACCTGATCGCCGAAATCGGCGCCGCCGCGCACGAGCAGGGACAAGGCATCTCGCAGGTGGGCGACGCCATCAACCAGCTTGACCAGACCACGCAGCAAAACGCCTCGCTGGTGGAAGAATCCGCCGCCGCCGCGCACAGCCTGAACGCCCAGGCCGCCACGCTGGTGAAGCTGGTCAGCGTGTTCCGCCTGGCCGAAGACGGCGCGCCGCGCCCCGTGGCGCAGGCGCAGATTGTTCAGGCGCGCGAGACGCAGCCCGAACCCGTCTCGCCGCCGCCCGCAAAGCCGCAACGCGTGCTGGCCAAGCCCGCCGCGTCACGCCCGGCTGCGGCCACCAAGCCGGCGCAACCGCGCCGCGCCGAGGCCAAGCCTGCCGCGCAGGCCAAGGGACCGCTGCGCGTGCCGGGCGATAGCAAGCCTGCGCAGTCGAATGACGATTGGGAGAGTTTCTGATCGGAAGCCTTTGAGTTGCCGCACAGTTCAAGTCCAAGTCGCCCACCGATCGTTGGACACATCGGGCCTGCCATCCTTCTGGGTGTCAGGCCCGATGTGCGTTTCGGCCCCCTTGCAACGCATCGTCTGTGGTGAGGTTCGGCGAGAAAGCAGCAATGAAGTTACTATTGGCAACATTCATTCTTGCGAGCGCTCCGCGTTGCGAGCTTGCTCCCCGTTCATCGGCGGCGTCATTCCCGGCAGCGCCGCGCCTTACTGAAGATCCGTGCAGACCGATACCATTTTTCGATTCTGGCGTGCCATCGAAGCGTGCATTCCCCAAAAAATCGACAAAGTCGATCGCCGCCACAAGACTGCGCCCGTCTACAAAATTCCCTCGACCGTTGCGCAGTTCCCCTGGGCTCTCCCAGCCCATTTGGACATATTCGTCCCCCGCGAGCAAATGTGGCGCTACACGTTGCAGTGCGGGCTGTATGACATCAGCAAGCTATGCAAAAGGATCGAGGACAAGATCGGCGCGCATGAAGACGTCTTCAACGAAGGCCGCCCCGCCGGAGAAGGCCGCCTCTTCGACCTGAGCTTCGACGAGGAGGGCTACCCGCTTGCTCAGAGCTTTACCTTGTCGCTTGCGTGTTGGTCCGCCGGACAGATCCTGCATTACCGGGACGGCATCGCCGTGCTGGAAAGCGGAGGCGAAACCGATTCCAGCACTCTGCCTCCCGCCGAAGAAGGAACCCCGATTCCCCAGACGGGATTTCACGCATTCGACGTACTCAGCGGCCGGCTCACGCAATGGCTCATTAACGAAGCGGACCGGTTGCGCCAGGAGAAAACACCGCCTGGACAACCCTGGTTCGACGCGTTCACATTGAGGGTCGCGGACTATTGCGTGTTCCCCCTGGAATTGATCCAGACGGCTTACGTCGCGAAGTGCAGTCAGATCAAGCGCCCTAAAAAGGAAGAAAACCCGATCTCTCCCGACAATACCGTCATCCAAAGCGACGGTTTGCTAAACAGTTTCTTCGTGGACGACCTCAAGGCACTTTCCGACGCGTGGGAACAAGGACGCTATGGAGCGGGCCTGCGCGAGTACATCGGCACCGGCCTGCGCGCGCAGAATGCCAGGATCGATGTCCGCAGCAAGGACGGCGTGCAAGCTGCATTTGACGCGCTGACTCCGGGCCGCATGCCGGAAGGTAGCTGGCCTTCAGAATTTCCGCTCGCATTCAGCCAACAATTGGCGGTCAACGAGTTATGGAAAAAACTTGGCGACGATTCCGGAATCTTCGCGGTCAATGGACCACCGGGGACCGGAAAGACGACGCTGCTGCGCGACGTAGTGGCTGCCGTCGTCACCGCCCGCGCGGCAAAGCTGGTGGCGGCGGGCGACAAGGCATTTGGCGTCAAGCAGACAACCAAACTTGGCGGTGCCTCCGTCAGCCACTACACCCTGCACCCATCATTGTGCGGCCATGCCATCGTGGTCGCATCGGCCAACAATGGCGCCGTGGAGAATATTTCTTTGGAGTTGCCCGGCATCAGCGCGGTGCCCCAAAGCGTCGCCAAGACCTTATCCACTCCCGCATCGACCCGCCCGGACCACTACTCCATGCTGGCCACGACCGTGCTGGGCAAGCCCGCGTGGGGACTGCTCGCCGCCCGGCTGGGATCGAAAGGCAACCGTTCGGAATTCCTGTCTGCGTTCTGGTGGAAAAAGCCGTCGGAGCCCACAGAGAGATCGCCACGCCTGAACGCCGATGAGGTCCCTTTCGCCTACGGTGACGAAGGACTGCGTTATCACCTGGAGCGCATCAGAAACAAAGCCCGCGCGCCCGTTCTGAACTGGGAAGCGGCGGTTGAGCGTTTTCGATCCGCGCAGCGTGAGGAAGGCCGGCTGCGGCAGGCATTGATTGACGCCAACGCATTGCGCCCGACTGCGGACACCCTTCAAACGCTCGCCACGCAACTGGCGGAATCCGCAAGCAGTGGCATCGAGGGGCTGGAACCCATCCGGCGCGAGCGGGAGATCATCGCACGAGCGCAATCCGGCAAGCAGCAGGAGCTCGGTGAGCTTGCCGGCAATCTTGAGGCCGCCAACCGAAACCTCGAACGGCATGATGCCGCCAAACCGGGATTTCTGATCTGGCTGTCCACTTTGGGCCGAGCGCACCGGCAGTGGTGGAACCAGCGCCTGATCCTCGCGGACATTCACGCCAAAGCGGAGACTGCCCACGCGCGAGCCCGTGGCGACCTGCGCAGCCTCACCGCCAAACACAAGGCGGCCGAAGCTCGCATCAGCAAAGTCGACAGCGAGGTAGCTCAGGCGCGACACATGCACGCCCAAGCGCTATCGGACGCCGAACAGGCGCAGCGCCGGCTGGAACAGGCGCAGCAAACGCTCGGCAGCGCCTGGCCCATGTATCACGCGGAAGACGCCGTCCGCGAACTCTCCTCGCCATGGGCGACGTCCGACTGGAGACAAGCGCGCCAGGAATTGTTTCTCGCGGCGTTGGCGGTCCATCGGGCGTTCGTTGAAAGGCACCCAGCCGAAGTGCTCGCCAATTTAGGGCTGGCTGCGGACTGGCTGACGGGCAAGAACATGCCCGAAGCAATGGCGCAGCAGGCCCTGGACAGTCTGTGCCTTGTAGTACCCGTGCTTTCGACAACGTTCGCATCCCTGCCGCGCATGTTCAAGCAGGTATCCAGCGAAGCCATCGGCTGGCTCCTGATTGACGAAGCCGGCCAAGCAATGCCCCAGCAGGCGGCCGGAGCAATCTGGCGCGCGCGCCGAACGGTGGTTGTAGGGGATCCCAACCAGCTTGAACCTGTACTGGCGCTACCCACAGGGCTGCAAGGCGCGCTCGCCAAGCACTTCGGCGTGGACAAGCCGTGGTGGCCCGGCGACACCTCTGCTCAGCGCCTCGCCGATCAGACCATGACCATGGGCACCTGGCTGCCCGATGAGGCCATGGAGAAAATCTGGGTGGGTTCTCCCTTGCGCGTCCACCGACGCTGCGACGACCCCATGTTCTCGATCAGCAACCAGATCGCCTACGATGGCCTGATGGTCCAGGGGAAGGCGGTCAAGCAGAAATCCTATCCAGCGTGTCACTGGATCGATGTGCGGTCGGATACGAGTAATGGCCATTGGGTTCCAAACGAAGGAACGGCGGCACGCGATCTGGTGTGCCGGTTGACCGAGCAGGAGGGCGTTCCCGCGGAGGATATTTTCCTCATTTCCCCCTTCAAGGACTGCGCAAAGGAACTTTCCGGCCTGGCCAAGCAATTCGGACTCAATGCCAAGAGAACCGGCACCATCCACACGACCCAAGGCAAGGAAGCCGACGTCGTCATCCTGGTTCTGGGCGGCAACCCGCAGAACCACGGCGCCAAGGACTGGGCCGCGCAAAAGCCCAATCTGCTCAACGTCGCAGTCAGCCGAGCGAAAAGCCGCCTTTACGTCATTGGCGACCGGCAAGCCTGGAGTCAAAGGCGGAACTTCTCGGTGCTTGCGGCAAAGATTCCGGACCTCTCTTGCACGTCGGCACTAGAGAGCGGGGCGACGTCCCCGCCGCCCGAACGTCCTCGCTTCAGCTTCAGACTGGCACCGCAGTAGCGTAGTTTTCAAACGTCTCCGCCCTCTTGCTCGCTACTCGAAAGTGCGACCGCGCCGTCTGACCCCGTGCGCGAATTTCAAGGCGTACCGGGCGGGCGCACGCCCAACGCCCGCATCCACGGCATGTCCGGCAGCCCCTGGATGGGCGCCCCGCCCGGCATCGGAAAGCCCACGGGATTGAGCGCGGCGTCTTGCAGCACCCGGGCCCATTCGCGCGGGTCGACCGGTTCGCCCATGCGCGCGCGCACGTCCAGCAGGTCCAGCGCCGCGCGCCGGTGTCCAGCCTCGGCCGCGTCGCGGAACAGGCGCTCGGCCACCGCGTAGTTCTTGGGCACGCCACGGCCCATGCCGGTCAGTTCGCCCAGGTAGGTCTGCGCGGGTGCGAAACCCTGGTCGGCGGCGCGCTGGTACCAGCGGGCGGCGACGGGGTAGTTCTGTTGCACGTGCTCGCCGTTCTCGGCGATCAGGCCCAAGGTGGTCATGGCGACCACGTCGCCCGCCTTGGCGCGCGCTTGCAGCGACGCCAGCCGGGGTTCATCCACATACTGGGCGCCCCGCTCGATCTCGTACTCCCATGCGCTCATGCGCGCCTTGATCAGGTCGCGCCCCAGCGTGGGCGACGGGCCGCGGCCCTGCGCGGTCTGGCCGCTGGATCCGCCAGGCGTCGCGGGCGTCTGGCCGTCCGCCAGCGTCGTGAAGGTCACCGTGCCGACCAGGCTGCTGGCGTAGTGCGGAATCTGCCGGTAGGCGGTGGCCACCTGCACGTCGGCGGTCAATTGCTTGAAAAAGGTCTCAACCGGCGCCGTGCCGGGCAGCGCGCGCAGGCCCTGCGCAAAGTAGTACGCGTAAGGGCTGTGACGCGGCCCTTGATTGCCGAAGCCGTCCTCGGCAGTCGCCCCGGGCTGCGTGGAAAACGCGATCAGCTCCCCGCCCGCGGGCACGGCATGCACCAGCCCGGCGGCAGGCGTGCCGCGCGTCAGGTTGGTGCGGCAGGCGTCCAGCACCATCAGGCGCGCGCGCACGTTGGAGCGCCGCAGCGCCTGCGAAACGCGCCTCAGGCTTAGCGAGCTTTGCTGCGCCGTGCGGACGCGCACCTCGCCCAGCGGCATCGGCAGGTCCACGCCAAACAGATAGTTCACGTCGTCCACGGCGACGGCGTGTCCGGCGAAGTACATCAGCGCCAGATCGCCCCCAGCGGCACGATCGGCGAATTCGTCGACGGCGGCTTCCATCTGCGCGGTGGTCAGGTCCGTGAGCAGCGTCACATCGATGCTTCGCTGGCGCAGCGCCTCGGCAATCAGGCGCGCGTCGTTGACCGGGTTGACGAGCGCGTTGGCCGGGACAGCGTAGCGGGCGTTGCCGACCACCAGCGCGTATCGGCGCCGGGCAGCAGTCGGATTGGGCGCTGCCTCGGGGGCCGCCTGGGCGGGCGCATTGGATTCGGCGTTGGACGCCGCCGCGCTGGCGGCGGGGTCGTCATCCGGCGCCGGCGCGGGCGTGGCGGGCGGGTTCGACGGCGCGGTGGACGGCGGCGGGTCGTCGT
>JAEYVD010000516.1 GCA_023432075.1 Pseudomonadota bacterium
TCCAGGTACTGGCGGTGGATTTCCGAGATGACGTCAGGCCGCACCAGCGACAGCAGCTCGTTGTTGCCCTTGACGTCCTTGCCGTGATCGGCAAAGCGCTCGCCGCGAAAATCCGCTTCGCCCAGCTTGTAGCGCTGGATCATGGTGCCCATGGCGCCGTCCAGGATCAGGATGCGCTTGCCCAGCAGGCGGGCAAAGTCGCCGCCGCGGGTATAGGCTTCGGGGGGGTACGGCAGGCGGGGATACGACACGATCAGGTCCAAATTGGGTTGGCCACGGCAGCGCGGTTGTGGCTAAAAAGCGAAAAACGCTGAAAAAACAAGCCCTGATCGTAACAAAATGGGCCTTCTCGCGCCTCGCGGTGATACAGTTTCGGCCCCGAACCGGTGCTTTCGGCGCAACAGGGTGGGCAAGGACGCAACACTTGCCCGCCGCGTGCGAAAGGTAAACGGGAAACAGGAAGACGCCGCCAACGGGCGCCGCGCCGCCCACAAGGCCGCCGCAGCTGCCCAGCAAGTCCAGCCTGTGCTGCCCCCGCAACGGTCCCCATGCGCGCATCCGCGCCCATGGCAGCCCGATACCGGCCTGTTCGCTCGCCAGGATGCCTGTTCCCCGCCCCGCGGCCTTTCGGCCCGCCCGGCGCGCGGGCATTCTCCCCATCGTGAATGGCCTGCGGGGTCGCGGGTCGCTTCGAGGTTATGTAGATGAAAGCCCGCTCCATCCGGCGCTACGCCGGCGCCTTGCTCTGTACCGCTCCGGCCATTGCCGCCGCCCAGCAGACCGCTTCCCCCGCCCCCGAACTGGACAGCATCACCGTCACCGCGCAACGCGTGCCCACCGACGGCCGCACGCTGCCGGTGTCGATCTCGGTCATCACCGCCGAGGACATCGCGGCCAGCAGCGCCCGCACCATGCAGGACCTGCTGTCCACGCAGTCCGGCATCAACCTGATCAACACCACCAGCTCCAGCGACAACGCCATCGTCGATCTGCGCGGCTTCGGCATCACCGGCGCAAGCAACACGCTGATCCTGATCGACGGCGTCAAGCAGAACACCAACGACCTGTCGGCGCCCAGCCTGGGCGTGGTGCCGCTGGACCAGGTCGACCGCATCGAAATCGTGCGCGGCAGCGGATCCGTGCAATACGGCGGCGGCACCACCGGCGGCGTGATCAACATCATCACCAAGTCCGATTTCACGAAGGAACCGGTAAGCGCCCGCGCCACCGCCACCTTCGGCAGCTACGGCCTGCGCCAGTACGACGCCACCGTCTCGATGAACAACGAGAAGGTGGGCGTGGACGCCTACATGCAGTCGCTGCACAGCGACGGCTACCGCGACAACAGCGGCGAGCGCCGCGAGGGCGGCGGCGGCGGCATCACGTTCCGCCACGACGACGGCTCGATCCGCCTGTACGGCCGCACCACCACGCAGAAGCTGGAACTGCCCGGCCCTCGCACGATCAACCCGTTCACTGGCGTGAACGAATTCCAGGACGATCCGCGCGGCGCCAAGAACGACGTCGACTACGTCAAGACCACCACCACCACGTTCGGCCTGCAGCTTGAACAGGCCATCGGCGCCGGCGTGCTGTACTCGGACCTGTCGACCCGCGAAAAGAAGCTCAGCGGCCTGACCTATGACGGTTTCGGCGACACGCTGCGCGACCAGAAGCTCGAAGAGAACATCGCCAGCGTGCGCTACCGCCTGCCGATCAACGGCGGCCACAGCGTCGTCTTCGGCGCGGACGCGCAGGAAGCCAAGACCACCGCCGACCAGAACGCCTACTACGACTTCGAACCCTCGAAGTGGCAATCGCGCCAGCACCAGTACGGCCTCTTCGCCGAAGGCCAGATCCGCGCCACCGACAGCACCTACATCACGGCCGGCGTGCGCCGCCAGTACGCGTCCGACGACCTGGAAGTGATTTCGGGTTCCGGCACGGCGTCCGACCGCAGCAACCACCTGACCGCCTGGCAGCTCGGCGTGCGCCAGGACCTGGCCAGCGGCTTCGGCGTGTACGGCAAGGTCGGCCGCAGCTTCCGCCTGCCGAACGCCGACGAACTGCTGTCGGTCCAGTCGCCGCTCGCGCCGCAGACCTCCACCGACAAGGAAATCGGCGTCACGTGGCAGTCGGCGTCCAGCAGCGCGCGCCTGTCGTACTTCCGTTATGACCTGACCAACGAGATCCAGTACAACCCGCTGGCCGACGGCCTGTGGGGCCCGGGCACCGGCGCCAACACCAACCTGGATCCGACCCGCCGCCAAGGCGTCGAACTGGAAGGCCACACCGCCCTGTCCAGCAGCGTGAGCCTGGACGCCAACGTGACGTGGATGCAGGCGCAGTTCCGTTCCGGCACCTACGCGGGCGTGGACCTGGCCGGCAAGACCGTGCCGCTCGCCCCCAAGTGGCTGGCCAACGCCGCCGTCACCTGGCGCCCCACCGACGCATTCCTGTGGAACGTGTCGGCGCAATACGTGGGCAAATCGCGGATGGACAACGACCAGGCCAACCAGTTCGACAAGCAGCTGGATGCGTACGTGCTCTTTAACACCAAGCTCGCGTACAAGTTCACCCGCAACATCGAAGGCGCCGTGGGCGTGAACAACATCTTCGACCGCCAGTACGCCACGTACGGCATCCGTGGCGGCAACGCCTCGTTCGAAATGCTGGGTCCCGTCGCCAACTACAGCCTGTACCCCGCTCCCGGCCGCAACTTCTACGCGTCGCTCACGCTACGCTACTGATTGCCGCCTGACGGCCCGGGCCTGCCGGCATTGCGCCTTTCTTGAGGCGCAGATTCCGCGCAGGCCCTGCCCCGCGTTTATGCCCACCCGACGGAGCCGCCGCATGACCTCCCATCGCGTCCTGACGACCGCCGGACTGGCGCAAAAGCGGGTACTGAAACCTGCGCCGAAACGGATCGCGAGGCCGGCCTGGATGCTGGCGCTGGTGTGGGCGCCAACGTTGGCGCTGTCTGCGCTGCCGGCTCACGGCGCGCCTGCCATCCAGGTGCAGGACGACCGCGGCCGCGCCGTCGCGCTGCAGGCGCCCGCCCGGCGCGCGGTCACGCTGGCGCCCCATGCCACCGAACTCGTCTACGCCGCGGGCGCCGGCGGCTTCATCGTGGGCACGGTGCTGGGCAGTGACTACCCGCCCGCGGCCCGGGCGCTGCCCATCATCGGCGACGGCACGCAGCTCGATGCCGAGCGCGTGGCCGCCGCCCGGCCGGACCTTCTGATCGCCTGGCAACCGTCTGCCGCCGAACCGCTGGCGCGCGTGATGGACAAGCTGGGCGTGCCTGTGTTCTACAGCGATCCGCTGACGCTGGACGCCATTCCCGGCGCGGTCGAGCGGATGGGCAGGCTGTTCGGCACCGAGCCCGTGGCGAACGCGGCCGCCGCAGACATGCGCGCGCGGCTGGCGGCCCTGCAGGCGCGCTACGCCGGCCGGCGCCCGGTGCGGGTCTTCGTGCAGGCCGGCCTGGACCCAATCTACACCCTGAACAACGCCAGCATCGTCAGCGATGCGCTGCGCCTGTGCGGCGGCGTCAACGTCTTCGGCCAGGCGCCCATCGTGGCGCCGCAAGTCACGCTGGAAGGCGTGCTGGCGGCCCGGCCCGAGGCCGTGCTGGCCGGCGTCTCGCGCCGCGAGGACACGCAGGCAAACCTGGCCGCCTGGCAGGCGATGGGCCTGCCGGCCGCGCGCCAGGGCCACGTCTACGGTGTCGACGCCGACACGCTGTACCGGCCCGGCCCGCGGCTGATCGACGCGGCCGAGACCCTCTGCGCGGACCTGGACCGGGTGCGCTGACCCGCGCATTCCGCAATTAGTGGAACGCGCCGGCTAGCGTCCCCGCCCTGCCATCCGGCGTCCTGCTTTATCATTCGGCATCAGTCAGCCAGTCCCCGCGGGCCTCGCATCGTGCGCGCCCGCCCTTTGAAGCACCGCCATGACCACACAAGACACGCTCAC
>JAEYVD010000666.1 GCA_023432075.1 Pseudomonadota bacterium
GCCGCCGACTTTGACGCCGCTCCCTTCGGCCGCGCGGACGGCTCGCGTGGCGCGGCGGCCGCCTTGGCGTCAGGCAGGAACCGCTCCAGCAACTGGAAGAACCCGTCATAGAACTTGGGCCGCGTCACCGTCTGGCTTGCCGTCTTGACCAGCGAGTCGTCGCTGCCGCCAAACGGCATCGATACCTGCCCCAGCACACTGACCCCCACGCTGGCCGAGTTGCCGGTGCGCTTGATCGAATAGCGGTCCTGCACGGCATTGGCGAACACAGTCGCGCCTTCGTTCGCGCTGCCGTCCGACGCACACTCCACGTTGAAGCTGATCTGCGTATGCTGCCCGTCCTCGCCTTCGAAGTTCTTGTGTCCGGTGACGCGCGACGGTTCGTACTTGTCGATGTTGTATCCCTGGCTGAGCAAGGCGCGCCGGCCCGCGTCGCAGGCGGCACTGCTGGCCGCCGGAACGCTGCGCGAGTACGTGTCGCTTTGCGCAAAGTCCTCTCGCTCGTAGACGGGCTTGGGGGAAGAACATCCGGCCAGGACGGCCGCGAGGGTGGCGAACAGGGGAAAAACGATACGGCGGGTGACGCGTGGCATGAGAGGTCCGGCGGGGAGCAACGACCTGCATTATCCGACAAGAATTCCGGCTGTTTATTGGGGACGGATTTAGCGGGAGATATGTTGAAACAGGTTCACAGGCCGCCGGCCCCAGGCCAATGACCGTGTCCCTATATGCGAGCCCGCCTCTGTGCGCGTCAGGCGTCGTAATTCGTATCGAATTCGATGCGCAATCCATGGCCTGCATGCAACAGGCTTACCGCGACAGCGACAGCGACAGCGCCACCAGCGCCAGGCATCTGCCAGGTCCTACCGCGCCGCGGGACGCGCCAAGGGCTGCTTGTCCACCGCCCCCAGGATTTCCGCGGCCAACCGCACGCGCGCGTCGTTCGGGTAATTGCGGTTGGCCAAAATAACGATGCCGAGCTTGCGCGCGGGCACAAATGCCACGTAAGCCCCGAAGCCGTTGGTGGACCCGGTCTTGTTGATCCAGGTCTCGGCCTGGGGCGCCAGCGGCGGCTGCAGCGCCTGAGCCGGATGGCTCTGGCTGTTCAGCGTGCCCGCGTTGGCCGTCAGCAGCGTGTCCAGCGGCACGGGATACGGAAACTGCTCCCACACCATGTCCTGCGTCATTGCCCCCACCTGGTAATAGCCCACGTGGGTGTCCGCAATGGCGCGGCGGATGTCCTTGTCCAGCACGTCCATGTCCATGCTGGCCTCGACGAAGCGCAGCAGGTCGCGCGCGCTGGTCTTCACGCCGTAGGCCTCGGCCGCCAGCACGCCAGGATTCACGCGCACCTCCGCGCCCTGCTTGTTGTAGCCCTGCGCGTAGCGCGACGCCTTGGCGGCGGGCACGTCGATAAACGTGCTGGACAGACCCAGCTTCGGAAAGAGGTCTTTTTCCATCGCCTGGGCAAACGGTTGCTTCAAGCTGGCAGCCGCCACGACGCCCAGCATGCCGATGCTGGGATTGGCGTACGAGCGATACGTGCCAGGCGCATGCTCCGGCTTCCATGCCCTCAGATATTGCATCAATTGCGCGTTGTCGCGGACCTCGTCAGGCACCTGCAATGGAAAACCGCCCGTCGTGTGTGTCGCCAGGTTCAGCAGGGTCAGTTTGGCGAATTCAGTCCCGGCCAGCTCGGGCAGAAATCGCGCCGGACTGTCGGTCAGCTGCAACAGGCCCTTGGCCTGCGCATACGCGGCAAGCGTGACGGTGAAGGTCTTGCTGATCGAGCCCACTTCGAAGATCGTGTCCCGATTGACAGCGCGCCGCGTCTGCAATGATTCGACGCCGTAGGTGTAGAAACGCTGGCGGCCTTGGTGCGTCACGGCGATCACCATGCCCGCGATGTCGTGCTGGCGGATGACCGCGCGGGCCGCCTCGTTCACGACGCTGTCGATGTAGGGCAGCTCGGAGCGTCCCGCGGCGGGCGCTGACACGGCGGCAAGAAGCCCAACGGCAAGGAGGCCAGCGCAAAAGTGTCTACGGGGATGCATGGTTAGTCCTGGAGGGATGAAAGATTTGCCGCCATGAATTCAGCGGTCTCGGGTCATTATTCGCCGCACTCCCAGCGCGGCGTCACTTCGAAAGGCGCGTCGTTGACGGGCGGCAACAGCGCCAGCGCCGAGCGCGCGGCCGCTTCATCGATCCAGCCCGTGGCCCCGTCCACGGGCACGGGCCGGCCATCGGCGGTCAGCCGTTCTAATTCCGCCTGCATGGCCTGCGGCAGATGCGCCTTCAAGAAGCCGATGTTCGCGGTAACACAGGCCGCCGCCTCGGCGGGCGTGAAGCCGTCCTGGATCAGCGGCGCGATGTCCGCCGCGCTACGCACCAACGCATCGAAAACGAACGCCTCGAACGACGCCCAGCCCACGCGCGCCTTGGCACGGTCATGCCAGACGAGCGCCACGCCCAAACCGCCGTCGGCGGTGGGCGTCAGGCAATAGGCATCGCCCGCGCCGGTTTGCGCGAACGGCAGAAAGCGCCGGCCCTGCTGATAGCCGGGGTTGAGCCATTCCTCGGCAGTTTCGCGCGCCGCGCACGCGTCGATCCATTCCAGGTCGTCCATGCAGGACAGCACGGGACGGGCGGCGAGCGTGTTGCCCTTCCAGTCCGCGCGCCATGCCCCGATTTCGCCATAACGGGTGTGTCCGGCGTCGATCAGTTGGCGCAGCATCGCAGGCAGCGCAATGCCGCAGTCTTCGGCTAGTTCGGCAAAAGCCGCCATTGGTTGATTGCTCCCGTTAAAACTCGAGCACATCCAGAAAGCCCTCGGCCTCGTCCGCGTCCCTGAGGACGGCGGTCAGCGCCTGCAAGGCACGCGCCCGGTGCTCGGGCTTGATCTCCCAGTCGTCGTTGCGCAGGTCTTCGTCGGCCTCCAGGCAGACGAGCCCCACCGCGGCAGCGGCGGCGGCGAACGTCGGCAGGTCGGGGGCCACCATCCCCGCGTCCCAGGCGCCCGCGCCGTGCCGGGCATAGAGCACCTGGCCGGTGTCCGTATCCAGAATGAAGGGGTCCGCGTTCTGATCGGCGATCATCAGCCAGTTGTCCCGCCAATCGTCGACACGTTTACCGCTCACGGCATCCCAGCGATAGCCGGCCTGCCGGTCCCACAGCTTATGCAGGGGCGCAAAGCTAATATTGGTTTCGGAAAGCGTGATGCCGACCGGTCCCACATGCTGGTGATGGGTGGCGCCCCACGGGCCCACCTGTTCATAGAAGTCGGCCACCCCTTGCGGCAGCGCGAGGCTGCCTTGCCACTGTTCGCGCGGCTGCGGGCGCAGTTCGCCAAACCGGGCGAATTGCGCCCGGACGTGTTCGAAGGAATTCATGTTGGTGCGTGTCCTGGCGAGCGCCGGCGGCTTAGATATAAATCGCGCGGCGCGAAGACCGCATTTTGCTACATTTGAACGCCCTGCCTTAATGCGTCCACGGACAGACCATGCGCCCACCGTTTGCTGTTTCCGCACGCCCCGCCCCCACCCCGGGCTTTCTTCGTTTGCGGGTCCTGACGCCCCTGGCCGTCTTGGCCGCGCTGTTTGCCGGCTCGACCGCCCACGCGCAGCAATGGTTCGATGTGCCGCCGCGGCCGGATCATCCGAACGTATCCATCCGGATCGGTGGCCTGCCCGACACGCGGCAGGCCTCGGGAACCGCCAAGGGAAAGATGGAAATGCGCTACTCCGCCGCCCAGACGATCTCGGGCGGGGACAAGCAGCGCGCAAGCTATGACCGGGCGGTGACGGACGTGCTGTTCGATTGCCGCGGGTCGCAGGTCGGTTTCCTGCCGTCCACCACTTATTACCTGAACGACGGCCTCGTGGCGGCCATCAAGGACGACACCTTGGACGAAAGCCAGGTGCAGTTCGTGCGCTTTGCGCCAGGCAGCCCGCAAATGAAGGCATTGCAGGCCGCCTGCGGCAAGTAAACGGGCTACGCCAGCATCAGCGCGCCGCGCGCGGGCGCCGGCGCCTGGTCCTGGCCGCGCCGTGCGCTGTCTTCGGCCAGCCGGAACACGCCCACCGCCCGCACCAGTTCGCGCGACTGATCCTGCATCGAACCCGCTGCGGCCGCAGCTTCCTCGACCAGCGCCGCGTTCTGCTGCGTGACCTCGTCCATCTGCGCCACGGCCCGGTTCACCTGGTCGATGCCGCTGGCCTGTTCATGCGAGGCGGCCGCGATCTCACCCATGATGTCCGTCACGTGCTGCACCGCCGTGACGATCTCCTGCATGGTAGCGCCCGCCCCTTCGGCCTGCCGGGCGCCCGCGCCCACCTTGCCGACGGAATCCTCGATCAAGGCCTTGACCTCGCGCGCCGCCTGCGCGCTACGCTGCGCCAGCGACCGCACTTCGCCCGCCACGACGGCAAAGCCCTTGCCCTGTTCGCCCGCGCGGGCCGCTTCGACTGCCGCGTTCAGCGCCAGGATGTTCGTCTGGAACGCGATGCCGTCGATCACCGACACGATGTCGGAAATCTTGTGCGAACTGGCCGAGATGTCCTGCATCGTGCCCACCACCGCGGACACCGCCGCGCCGCCGCGCAGCGCAATTTCCGATGCGCTGGCCGCAAGCTGATTGGCCTGGCGCGCGTTGTCGGCATTCTGCTTCACGGTGGAGGCCAGCTCTTCCATGGACGCCGCGGTTTCCTCGAGCGACGCCGCCTGCTCTTCCGTGCGGCTGGACAGGTCCGCATTGCCCGCGGCGATCTGACCCGACGCGCTGGAGATGGTCTCCGATCCGTGCCGGATCGCTCGGACGGCGCCGGCAAGCTTTTCCTGCATGTCTTGCAGGGCTTGCAGCAGACGCCCGGTCTCGTCGCGGGAACCGGCTTCGATGCGCTGGCCCAGGTCACCGCCCGCCACCGTTTCTGCAGCCTTGACCGCCCGGGCGAGCGGACGGGTAATCGAGCGGCTGACCCGCCACGCCAGCAGCGCCCCCACCGCCAGCGCCAGCGCCGACAGGCCCGCGTTCAGGCGCTCAGCCTCGTCGATGACCGCCTGACTGGCGGTGCCCGCTTCGTCCATCTCGGCGGCTTGCTGCCGGGAAAGCGCAATGATGTGATCCTGCAGGCTGTCCAGGATGGGCAGTGTCTCCTGCAACAGCCGCTGGCGGGCGCCGTCGCGGTCACCGCTTTTGAGCAGAGCCCCGACCGACTGGAACGATTTCACGTAACGGCCGCGCGCTTCTTCCAGCGTGCGCAGCCGGGCCGCGGCATCCGCGGTTTTCATCAATGGCCGCATCGTGGCCAGGGCGTCATCGATGCGTTTGCGGTTGGCCTCGATCTGCTGGAACAGCCGCTCGGCGGCGGCCGGGTCCGCGTTGACGATCAGTTCCAGGTTGACGCGCGCCTTGGCGCCCGTCGTCACGTCGACCACCGATATGGCATTGGCCTTCACCCAGGTCTCCTGAGTGATGGTGCGGTTGATGCCGCCGATGCGCGACAGCTCGTAGTGCGACAGGCCGGCCAGGGCCAGCAGCAAGGCCAGCACTGCGCCAAAGCCCAGGCTCAGCCGGGCGCCAATGGAAAGATTGCCGAAATGGATGCGGAGCGTCTTCATGAGTGTCTCGTGCAGGGGTGTCGATCTTCAGCCATTGCCATGCAATCAGGTGCAGCCCTAGCACACGGAAATTTCATCGAACATCGAACAAGGGAAAACCCCAGTCTAGGTTTGATGTCACATTTCGCAAATATTTATCCGCTTCTTTATTTGCGATTGAGCAAAGACAGCGAACTTACGACGCGCCGCAGCAACGTTACCAACCTCGGCTTGACCTTTCTCACCGTTTGCGCGAAGGCATGGGTAGCGCGCACCGGCGTGGGCGCTGGGATAGCAAAAAAAGGGGGGACCGCGCCGCTATTGGTAGCGTTCGCGATAGCCGACGGGCGACATGCCGCAGTACTTGTTGAAGATGTCGCGAAAGGCCTTGGTGTCGTTGTAGCCAACTTCATACATCACTTCGGCGACACTCTTGCGCGAACTTTCCAGCCGCTGCTTGGCGGCTTCGACCCGCACGCGCTGCACGTATTCGACGATGCTGTTGCCGGTGGCCTGGCGGAACCGCCGCTCCAGCGTGCGTCGTCCCAACGCGTGGCGGCCGGCCAGTTCCTCGACGGTGATCTTTTCCCGGTAACGGCCTTCAATGTATTCCTGCACTGCCCGCACGATGTCGTCCGCGTGCGACTTCTGCCCCATGAAGACCGAAAACGGCAGCTGGCTCTGCCGGCTCCAGTCCAGCTGGAAATACTTGGCGCACCAGATGGCGGTGTCGCGATCGGTGTATTTCTCGATCAGGTGCAGCACGAGGTGCGCGGCAGAAAATGCGCCGCCACTCGTGTACACCCCGTTTTCCGCCATGACAACGCGATCGCTGGTCCATTGCACCGTGGGAAAAAGGCTGGCGTATAGGTTCTGCGCCACCCAGTGCACGACGGCCTGCTGCCCGTCCAGGACGCCGCCCGCGGCCAGCAACGCGGCGCCCATGCACAGGCTGGCCACCTCGCCGCCTTCGCGGTGATGACGCGACAGCCATTCGATCAGTTCGCGGTTGGATAGCACCGCGTCCGACACCGATCCCAGCAGCGGCGGGGCGATGCAGATATCGATATCGGTGGCGTCGGCCAGCACCATGTCGGCCTGCACCTTGATCCGTCCGTCGTCCAGGCTGACTTCGCGCGTGAGGCCCAGCGTGCGCACATGAAACCGCGGCTCGCGGCCGTGCGCGCGCAGGTATTCATTGGCCACCATGAACCCGTGGCGCGCGGTTTCCAGGGACGCAATATTGGCCCCCTTGGGCAGCAGGAACGCGACGTTTTTCATGTTGCCAAGCATACGCCTGCACGCTGACGCAATCCACCCGCAAGATTGTCGCAATCGCCTATCTGAAACCCGCGCGGATCCCGATACAGTGGCTCCTGCCGACCCAGAAATCCGGACGGCGGCCGGGACGGATTGCGGACGCCCGGCCAAACCAGAACAACACGGACGTGAGGAGTGATCGATGGACAAGTACATAGATGGTTTCCTGCTGTGCGTACCCAAGGCAAACCTGGAGACCTACAAGAAAATGGCGACGCACGCCGAAGGCATCTGGCGCGAGCACGGCGCGCTGGATTACCGCGAAGGCGTGGCCGACGATATCGACGGGGAAGGGTTCGCGTCCTTCAGCGCGGCCGCCGGCGCGCGCGAGGGCGAGGTCGTCGTCTTCGCCTGGATCCTGTATCCCAGCAAGGAAGCGCGCAACAGCATCAACGCCAAGGTGATGTCCGACCCGCGCCTGGCGGACATGTGCTGCGAGGGCGTATTCGACGTCAAGCGCATGTGCTGGGGCGG
>JAEYVD010000674.1 GCA_023432075.1 Pseudomonadota bacterium
TGCTCAACCTGTCGGCGCCCGCCGTGCACGAGCGGGTCAAGCGGCTCAAGCGCGACGGCCTCATCAAGGGCATTGCCGCCAAGCTCGATGGCGCGAAGATGGGCCGGCCGCTGCTGGCCTTCGTGCACGTGGACACGATCAACTGGACCATCACCCAGCAGGTGCTGGGCCTGGCCGAACTGAACGAAGTCGAAGAGATCCACACCATCACGGGCAAGAGCGCCATGCTGCTGAAGGTAAGGGTTCGCGACACCCAGGCGCTGGAACTGCTGCTGGCCCGCATCCATCAGATTGAAGGCATCAGCAACACCACCAGCGACATCGCGCTGACCAGCTACCTGGAACGCGGACCGTTGCCCGAGGCCGCTTGATCGGCGGCTGGCAGGTCAGCGCGAGGCTGCCGTGCGCAGCCGCAGCCGCGTGATCTCTGACGGCGCCCACAGGCGCTTTGGCGGCCCCCAATAGCCGGTGCCGCGGCTCGTGTAGACCCACATCTTTCCCAGCCGGTGCAGCCCGGCAGTGAAGGGCTGCTGGAACCGCACGAAGAACCCCCACGGAAAGAACTGGCCGCCATGCGTGTGGCCGGACAGCTGCAGCGTGTAGCCCACCGGCTCGGCCGCGGCCGCGCTGCGCGGCTGGTGTGCGAGCAGGATCCGGACCGCGGCGTCGGCGGGCGCGCCGGCCAGCGCGGCCTTGGGATTGCTGCGCTGGTGCGGATCGTAGGCCCCGGCGCTGTAGTCCGTGACGCCCGCCACCACCACGGGCAGGCCCGACGGATGGATCACTGCGTGTTCGTTCAGCAGGACGCGCAGGCCGAGGCGGCGGAACTCCGCGATCCACGGGGCCGCGCCCGAATAGTATTCATGGTTGCCCGTGACCAAGTACACGCCGAAAGGCGCTCGCAGTTCGCCCAGCGGCCGGGACTGGGCGGCAAGCTGCTCGACGCTGCCGTCCACCACGTCGCCCGTGATGGCGATCATGTCGGGCAACTGTTCGTTGACCGCGTCGACGATGGCCTGGACGTAGCGGCGCTTGATGGTTGGGCCGACGTGGATGTCGCTGATCTGCACGATGGTGAAGCCGTCAAGGTCCTGCGGCAGGCCGGCGATGGGCACGTCCACATCGACCACGCGCGCGCGGCGCCGTGCGTTATAGAAGCCCGCCAGTGTGCCCGCCAGCGCAAGCCCAATGACCAACCATGCGCTGACGCGCCGCAGTTCGGTCCAGGGCAGGTTGGCGCCCGCCGCAACGTTGCCTAGCCACAGGATCAGCAGGAGCGCGTCGCGCAATACCGTCAGTACGAAAAGCGACGAGAACAGACCCATTGCCAAGAGGCCGATCCAGGCGATGCGGTCGCCCCATGGCGGATTGACGGACGAACGCGCCAGCATGCCCATCGGGATGAGCACGCACGACAGCACCAGGAAAAGAATGGCGGCGGCGTCGCCTTCGCGGCCAAGCAGCAGATCGGGAATCAGGCGGGCGCCCACGTACACGTGGGCGAGGGCGCCCAGGGTCAGGAATCGCAGGAAGAATGAGGATTGGCGCAGGGACACGGCGGCGGACAGGCACGCCGCAGGGGGCGCGCAGGAGACCAGGGAAACGCCATTCTATGCTCCGATGGCGCGCACGGCGTCGCGCGGCAGGCCAACGCCTTCACGCCGGCAGCTCGCCTTCCCGGCAGATAAGGCTGGCGTCCATTTCGTCAAGGCGGTTGATGCCCAGCATCGCCATGTTGCGGTCGACCTCGGCACGCAGCAAACCGATGGCGTGCGCGACGCCTTCCTGGCCGCCCACCGCCGCGGCGTAATTAAAGGGGCGTCCCACGAACACGCACCGCGCGCCCAGCGCCAGCGCCTTGAGCACATCCGTGCCGCGCCGCACGCCGCTGTCCATCATCACCGTCATCGCGCCTGCTTGCGCCACCACGCCCGGCAGCGCGCGCAGCGGCGAGATGGCGCCGTCAAGCTGGCGCGCGCCGTGATTGGACACGATGATGCCGTCCGCGCCGTGCTGGCGGGCCAGTGCGGCATCGCGCGGATGCAGGATGCCCTTGAGGATGAGCGTGCCCGGCCATTGCCTGCGGATGCGCGCGACATGTTCCCAGCTGAGATGGTCGCGCGCCGTGAAGTCGCGCAGCACCGACGCGGAGACAATGGGCGCGCCGCGCGTGGCAAAGGAATTCTCGAAATGCGGCATGCCGTGCGCCAGCAGCGTACGCAGGAACGTGCCGGCCAGCCAGCGCGGGCGCGCCAGACCGTCCAGCGCCAGGCGCAGGCTGGGCTTGAGCGGCGTCGAAAACCCCGTGCGCACGTTGTTCTCGCGGTTGGCGGACACGGGAATGTCCACGGTCAGCACCAGCGTCTCAAAGCCCGCGCGACGCGCGCGTTCGATCAGCGCGTCGATCTTGGCGGGATCGCCGGGCAGGTAGGCCTGGAACCAGGTGCCGGGCGCTTCTTCGATGACGGCTTCAAGCGGGATCAGCGACGTGCCGCTCAGGATTGCCGGCACATTCTGTTCGCGCGCGGCGCGGGCCAGCACGATGTCGCCCCGGTACGCGGACAGCGCGCTGATGCCCATGGGCGCGATGCCAAACGGCGACGCGTAGGTGCGGCCGAACAGTTCGGTCTGCTGCGTGCGGCGCGAGACATCGATCAGCACCCGCGGGGTGAACGCGTACTGGGCGAATGCGTCGCGGTTGCCCTTGAGGGATTGATTATCTTCGGCCGCGCCGGCGATGTAGCCGAAGATGGGGCGCGGCAGCCGGCGGCGCGCGGCTGCCTCGAAATCGTCCAGGGAAAGCATGCGCCCAAGTGTGCGGGACAGCGGGCGGGGGGTGGCGCGAGGCGCGGCGGCGGGCAGGGCGGTCGTGGTCATGGCGGGCCGGTAAAAGCCCGTAATCTAACAACGACAGATGGTTGCTGAAAGCGAATAAAACAAAAGCCGCTTGTTCGCTCTAGGCGAAAAAGCGACATCGGGGGTGAGTTACACCTGGACGGGGAGCGCCAGCAGTTCGCCCATGCGCACCGGACCCAGCACGGACGGCGTGTCGGCCCAGCGGATCTTATCCGGCCCGAACAGCACGATGGCCGTGGAGCCCAGCTTGAAGCGGCCCATCTCGGCGCCTTTCTCAAGATGGATGGGCGCACGGGCGGCTGCGTCGTAGCGCACGGACTTGATGCGGCGCTTGTACGGCGTCACCAGACCGGCCCACACGGTTTCGATGGACGCCACGATCATCGCACCCACCAGCACGACCGCCATGGGACCGTGTTCGGTATCGAAGATGCAGACCACGCGCTCGTTACGCGCGAACAGGCGCGGCACATTGCGGGCGGTCAGGGGATTGACGGAGAACAGACGGCCCGGCACATGGATCATTTCGCGCAGCGTGCCGGCGACGGGCATGTGGACGCGGTGATAGTCCTTGGGCGACAGGTAGATGGTGGCGAACTGCCCGCCCTGGAACGGCGCGGCGCGCTCGGTGTCGCCGCCCAGCAGGTCGGCAAGCCCGTAGCTGTGGCCCTTGGCCTGGAAAATGCGGCCCTGTTCGATGGCGCCCATCTGGCTGATGGCGCCGTCTGCGGGACACACCACCGCGCCCGGTTCCTCGTCTAGCGGCCGCGCGCCGTCTTTCAGCGCACGCGTGAAGAAGTCATTGAAGCAGTCGTAGGCCAACGGGTCTTCTTGCAGCGCCTCGCTCATGTTCACGCCGTACTTGCGGACGAAACGCGAGATCATCCAGTTCTTCACCGCCGGTTCGCGGCAGTCCGATGCGTATCCGAAGAAGCGCGACACCAGGTGATGGGGCGCGAGATACTGGCTGGCAAGAAAAAGTTGGTCTTTGATAGGCATCTAGGGCGCTAAAAAACGCGTCCCGCATGCAGCGGGACGTGGTTGGAGGTTGCCGGGCGGGCCAGGGTGACGCTGGAGTCCGGCAATTCGGCGCGATTGTAACGCGGTTGGCCCCGCGCGGCGCGCAAAAACGCGCTTAGGCGGCTTTGGCGGCCAGCTTGGTCTTGTAGAGCCAGTCCTTGTAATCGTCCAGGTCGCCATCGAACGGGTTGACCTTGCCGTCGGCCACGATGATGAACTGGTCGGTGGTGGCGCGCAGCAGGTGGCGGTCATGCGAGACGAGCACCAGCGTGCCTTCGAACTGCGCCAGCGCGTCGGTCAGGGCCTCGCGGGTTTCCAGGTCCAGGTGGTTGGTGGGTTCATCCAGCAACAGCAGGTTGGGGCGTTGCCACACGATGAGCGCGAGCGCCAGGCGCGCTTTTTCGCCGCCGGAGAAGGGGGCGATGGAACTGGTGGCCATCGTGCCGTTGAAGTTGAAGCTGCCCAGGAAATTGCGCAGTTCCTGTTCGCGCACGGTGGGTGCGATCTTGGTCATGTGCCACAACGGCGATTCATCGTGGCGCAGCATTTCGACCTGGTGCTGGGCGAAGTAGCCGATGGACAGGCCCTTGTTGAACTGCGTCTCGCCGGCGAGCGACTCGATTTCGCCGGCAATGGTCTTGATGAAGGTCGACTTGCCCGCGCCGTTGATGCCCAAGAGACCGATGCGCTGGCCCGCCTGCAGCGAGAAATTGATGCCCGACACGATGATCTTGTCGGACACGGCTTCGGTCGCTTCGTCCTCGATGCGATAGCCCGCGCTGACCTTGTCCATCGTCAGCAGCGGATTGGGCGCGCGCAGCGGCTCGCGGAACTCGAACGAGAATTCGGCGGCGGCGCGCAGCGGCGCCACTTCTTCCATGCGCGCCAGGGCCTTGAT
>JAEYVD010000779.1 GCA_023432075.1 Pseudomonadota bacterium
CGCGGATCGCCGGCAGGCCGCAAGCGCCGTGCCGCCATCGTCACTCACCCAGAACCACGCCAGACGCCCATGCTCCTCGAGCAACAGAAACAGCTAATCTCCCTGATCCAGGCCGCCGTCGCGCAAAGCCTGCCCGACGCCCAGCCCAACGTGCTGCTGGAACGCCCCAAGGTTGCCGCCCACGGCGACGTCGCCACCAACGTGGCCATGCAGCTTGCCAAGCCCGCGCGCCGCAATCCCCGCGAACTGGCCCAGGGCATCGTCGACGCCGTGATGGCCAATCCCGACGCCGCCGCGCTGGTCGAGAGCGCCGAAGTGGCCGGTCCCGGCTTCATCAACCTGCGCATCACCCCGGCCGCGCGTCAGGCCGTGATCGCCGCGGTGGCCCAGCAGGGCGAGGCCTACGGTCGCGCCCCGCGCCTGGGCGAAAAGATCCTGGTCGAATTCGTATCGGCCAACCCCACCGGACCGCTGCACGTGGGCCATGCCCGCCAGGCCGCACTGGGCGACGCGCTGTGCCGCCTGTACGACGCCGTCGGCTGGGACGTCACCCGCGAGTTCTACTACAACGACGCCGGCAACCAGATCCAGAACCTGGCGATCAGCGTGCAGGCGCGCGCCCGCGGCCTGACCACCGATTCGCCGGAATGGCCCGAAGACGGCTACAAGGGCGACTACATCGCCGATATCGCCCGCGACTTCCAGGACGGCAAGACCATCCAGGCGTCCGACGGCGAGCCCGTCACCGCCACGGGCAACATCGACAACCTGGACGACATCCGCGCCTTTGCCGTGGCCTACCTGCGCCGCGAACAGGACCTGGACCTGCAGGCGTTCGGCCTGGCGTTCGACAACTACTACCTGGAAAGCTCGCTGTACACGTCCGGCCGCGTCGAAGCGACGGTCAAGGCGCTGATTGCCGGCGGCCACACCTACGAGGAAGGCGGCGCGCTGTGGCTGCGCACCACCGAACTGGGCACGGGCGACGACAAAGACCGCGTCATGCGTAAAAGCGAAGGCGGCTACACCTATTTCGTCCCGGACGTGGCCTACCACAAGGCCAAATGGGAGCGCGGCTTTCACCGCGCCGTAAACATCCAGGGCAGCGACCACCACGGCACCGTGGCCCGCGTGCGCGCCGGCCTGCAGGCGCTGGAAGAGGGCATCCCGAAGGATTACCCGTCGTACGTCCTGCACAAGATGGTCAAGGTCATGCGCGGCGGCGAAGAGGTCAAGATCTCCAAGCGCGCCGGCAGCTATGTGACCATGCGCGACCTGATCGACTGGGTCGGCCGCGACGCGGTGCGCTACTTCCTGATCCAGCGCCGCGCCGACACGGAATTCGTGTTCGACGTGGACCTGGCCCTGTCCAAGAGCGACGAGAACCCCGTCTATTACATCCAGTACGCCCACGCGCGCATCTGCTCGGTCATCAACAACGCGGGCATGCCGGCCGCCGACGTGGCCCAGGCCGACGCCGCGCTGCTGACCGCGCCGACCGAATTCGCGCTGATGCAGCGCCTGGCCGAATTCCCGCAAGTGGTGGCGCTGGCCGCCCAGGACCTGTCGCCGCACCACATTGCGTTCTGGCTGCGCGACTGCGCGTCGGACTTCCACGCCTGGTACAACGCCGAACGCGTGCTGGTCGACGACACCGCCGTGAAGCTGGCCCGCCTGCGCCTGGCCGCCACCACCCGCCAGGTGCTGGCAAACGGCCTGGCGCTCTTGGGCGTTTCCGCGCCCGAGCGGATGTAACATCGGTTCATGGCAACCAAGCGCAAATCCACCCGCCGTTCCTCCGGCGAAAGCGGCAGCACCCTGTACGGGGCGCTGGCCGGTCTGCTGATCGGGCTGATCGTCGCCGCCGTCGTCGCGTTTTATGTCACCAAGGCGCCCGTTCCCTTCGTGGACCGGGCCAGCCGCCAGGGCGATACGGGCAAGCTGCCCGATCCGCGCTCGGCGCCGGACCCCAACGCGGGCCTCTACGGCCGGGACGGGGCGGCGGGCGCCCCGCCCACCGGTCCCACCGCCACCGCGCCGGCCCCGCTGCCGGGCGCAGGCGCGCCGGGCAAGGGCGACGAGACGCCCGCCAAGCTGGACGACCTGGGTGCGCTGATTGCCACGCTGCCCACGTCCCGGCCCCCCGCGGCCGCCCCGGCGGCCCCCGCCGCCACCGCGTCCGCGCCCACGCCCATCTCCAAGGCTGCTCCCACGGCGACGGCCTCGGCCAAGCCTGCCGCCCCCGCTGCCACGGGCACGTACTACCTGCAAGCGGGCGCCTTCCGCGGCGAAAACGACGCCGAATCGCTCAAGGCGCGCATCATTCTGCTGGGCCTGCCGGTCGCGGTACAGAAGGCGGAATTGAACGGCAAGCCCATCAACCGCGTCCGCGTCGGTCCGTTTGCCCGCCTGGACGACATGAACCGGGCGCGCGGCCGCCTGGGCGAGAACAAGATCGAAACCGCCGTGGTGCGCCAGTAAGTGCACGCGGCGGCTCGTTTTGCATTGAACTAATCCGGCCCCGGGCCTGTCTGTAGCCTTTTATTCAGGAACCTCACCCATGCTGTCCCCCAAGCTCATCCGCATCCTGGCAGCCGCCGCGCTGACCGCCACCGCGTTTTTCAGCCCGGCCAGCCACGCGCAAGGCGCCCAGCAGTACGTGCCGATCAATCCGCCGCTGCCGTCGGACACCCCGGGCAAGATCGAGGTCCTGGAATTCTTTGCCTACTCGTGCCCGCACTGCGCCGCCATGGAACCCATGGTTGAAGACTGGGCCAAGACCGCGCCGTCCGACGTCGTTCTCAAGCAAGTGCCGATCGCCTTCAACGCGGGCATGAAGCCGCTGCAGCAGCTGTACTACACGCTGCTGGCCCTGGACCGCCCCGACCTGCACCCCAAGGTCTTCACGGCCATCCACGGCGAGCACAAGCGCCTGTTCGACAAGAAGGCCATGGGTGAGTGGATCGCCACCCAGGGCGTGGATCGCGCCAAGTTCGACTCGGTGTTCGATTCGTTCAGCGTGCAGACCCAGGTGCAGCGCGCCAACCAGCTCGCCGAGGCCTACCGCATTGAAGGCACCCCGTCGTTCGCCGTGGGCGGCAAGTTCATGACCTCGCCGGTCATGGCGGGCAACAGCTACGAAGGCGCCTTGAAGCAGGTGAACGCGCTGATCCCGATGGCGCGCGCCAAGTAATCCGCGGCAAACGCTGCAATGCAAACGCCCCGAGCCTTTCCAGGCCGGGGCGTTTTTCTTCAGCCGTCTCGCAGCCGCGCGGCTATTCCTTGACGGACGCGGCCTGCTCGAAGGCCTGCGTCAGGTCGGCGATGATGTCTTCCGGCGATTCCAGCCCGATGTGCAGGCGCACGACGGGATTTTCGCCTTCGCCCCAATAGCGGTGCTTGGACAGGTCCTTCGGCGAAACCAGCTGCACCAGGCTTTCATAGCCGCCCCACGAGAAGCCGATGCCAAAGAGCGTCAGTGCATCGACAAAGCGGCGCGCGGCGGCCGGGGACAGGGCCAGTTCAGCCGACAACATGCCGTTCGACCCCGTGCAATCGCGCTTCCACAAATCGTGGCCGGGATCCTTCGGCCAGGCCGGATGGAAGAGGCGCACGGTCTCGGGACGGGCGTTCAGGAATTCGCACACCTGCATGGCGTGGCGCGCATGCTGGGCCATGCGGATGGGCATGGTGCGTACGCCGCGCAACGCCAGCCAGGCGTCGTCCGCGCTGATGGAATAGCCCATCGCATATTGCGTGCGGTTCAGCTTGCGTGCGATGCCTTCGTCGTTGGTGACCACGGCGCCCAGCATCAGGTCGGAGTGCCCGCCCACATACTTGGTGCCCGCGATGACCGAGACCTGCGCGCCCAGCGTCAGCGGCCGGTAGATGTAGCCCGAGCCCCAGGTGTTGTCGGTGGCCAGCACCAGCCCGTGGCGCTGCGCGACGGCGGCCATGGCGCCCATGTCCAGCATCTCAAAGAGCAGGGAACCCGGCGATTCCACGTACAGCAGCGTGGTGTTGGGCCGCACCAGCGCGTCGATGTCCTCACCCGCCGCAAAGTACGTGATTTCGATGTTCATGCGCTTGAGCACCGCATCGTCCAGCTCGCGCATCGGACCGTACACACTGTCCGAGATCAACGCGTGATCGCCCGCCGAGCACAACGCCATCATGACCATGGTCATGGCCGACAGGCCCGAGGGCGCCAGATAGCAATGCGTACCGCCTTCGAGCTGCGTGAACACCTCTTCCAGCGCGGCATGCGTGTCCATGCCCATGCGCCCGTACGTCGACGCCCGCCCGCCGGCCGCCTTGCTGCGCTGTGCGTTTTCCAATGCGGCGATGTTGGCAAAGCGCACCGTGCTGGCCCGCATGGGCGGCAGCGGCACCGGCGCCGTGCCGGTCTCGGGGTTGAACGGGGCCGTGCCCGCATGCTGGAGAACCGTGTCGATGTGTTTGGTAGGCATCTTGTAGAGGGGCGACAAAACCGGGAAACCCAAACCATATCAGGACGCGGCGGGAATTTCAGCCGATCCAGTGCACCGTCTCGGACAAATCCGCACGGCGGGTGCGGTAGCTGTTGGCAGGATGCGCCGTGTCCTCAAACCCGAACGAGATGCCGCAGACCACGCGCCGGCCGGGTCCGATGCCCAGCACTTCACGCAGCACCTCGGGATACATCGCCAGCGACGCCTGGGCCACGGTCGCCACGCCATTGGCTTGCGCGGCCAGCAGGAAATTGGCGACATAGCCGCCGCAGTCCATGGCGCCGTATTCGCCCAACGCCTCGTCGGTCGTGATGATGGCGACGTGCGGGGCATCGAAGAGGGCGAAGTTGCGCATTTCCTGCCGGCGATAGGCCTCGCGGTCGCCGCGCGGCACGCCCACGGCACCGTACAGCTGAAAACCGGACTCGCGGCGGCGGGCCAGGTATTCGTCGCGGTATTCGCGCGGGAACGGGAAATCAGGCTTGAAGCCTTCGACCTGCGCGCGGCGCTCGAGCGCATCGCGCAGGCGCCGGGTGGCGTCGCCCTCGGTGATCGTCACCTGCCACGGCTGGCAGTTGCACCAGGAGGCCGTACGCTGCGCGAGGGTCAGAATGCGCTCGACCGTGGCGCGGGGCACGGGCTCTGGCAGAAAGGCCCGGCAACTGTGGCGGGCCAGCAGCCAGTCCTCGAGTGCGGCATCGGCGGGCGGGTTGACGGCGTTCTGGGGTTGGGCGGCAACGGTCATGGTCGGTCTGTCTCCTGTCCTCTTCGGCTTTGACCTTATGATGCCACTAGCCGCGCGCCACTAGCCATGCGCGACTAGCCTTGCGCGGCTTGCCGAACGCCGCTGGCCGTGCGTTGCTGTTCCGTCACCAAAGAGACTCCATGCTGCCCCTAGACACCCTCATCGCATTCTTTGGCATTGCCGTGCTGCTGGCGCTGACGCCGGGGCCGGACAACCTTTTCGTGCTGATGCAGTCCGCCATCTGGGGACGCAAGGCGGGCATGTTCGTGGTGCTGGGGTTGTGCACGGGACTGCTGGGACATACCGCAGCTGTGGCGGTGGGCCTGGCCGCGGTGTTCGCCGCCTCGCCCATCGCATTCACCGTGCTCAAGCTGGCGGGCGCGGCCTATCTGGCGTATCTGGCCTGGCAGATCCTGCGTGCCCCCGTGGAGGCCGAGGCCGGCAAGCGTCCCGAACCCATGCGGCCCGGCGCGCTGTACCGCCGCGGCATCGTCATGAACCTGACCAACCCCAAGGTGCTGCTGTTCTTCTTTGCCTTCCTGCCGCAGTTCACGTCGCCGCGGCTAGGACCGGTGGGGCTGCAGACCATGCAGCTGGGCGCGGTATTCATCGTGTCGACGCTGCTGGTGTTTGGCGCGATTGCGTTCTTTTCGGGCGCATTTGGCGAACTGCTGCAGCGCTCGGTTACGGCCAAGCGCTGGCTGAACCGCATCGCCGCGCTGGTGTTCGTGGGACTGGCCGTGCGGCTGGCGACGGCGTCACGCTAGACGCAGCGCGTTGCCGCGGGCCACGCGCCGCGGCACACGCATCCGGCCACCGTTGGCCGGATGCCCGTTGGCCGAATGCCCGTTGGCCGAATACCGGGTGCCCGAATCAAGCAGCCTTGAACCGCACGATGCCGTCGGCATCCTGCGCCCGCGTGAGCTTGCCTTCAAAGTACAGGGCATGCAGATGCGCCAGCGCCTCGCCCATCGCGAAGGTCAGCTGGTGCAGATCCAGCTTGCGCTTGAACAGCACTGGCACGATGTCCGAGGTCGATTGCGGCTGCACCGCACAGGCTTCCAGCACCTCGGCCAGCCGGTCGCGATGATGCTCGTGCTGCTGCGTGATGCGTTCGTGCAGGCCCTTGAACGGGCGGCCGTGCGACGGCAGCACCAGCGTGTCGCGGGGCAGGCCGTCATAGCCGTGCAGCGACCGCAGATACAAAGGCAGCGGATTGGCGTCGGGTTCGTAATCGAACACGC
>JAEYVD010000805.1 GCA_023432075.1 Pseudomonadota bacterium
TTTTATTCACATCAAAAACCATCATGAATAAGATTTGACGATGATACCGCCTATTCACTATTGTCCATTCTGCCGCACGGCTTAGGCGGTTTTGTGGCACATCAAAAAACATCATAAGCACGACAACGGAGACAACCATGAAGCTGCTTACACGCCGCAGTGCCCTGCGCCGCCTTTGCGCGGTCCCTGCCCTTGCCGTCGCCGGCACCGGCTTTCCGCTGATCGCCCGCGCCGCCGATTACTCGCTCAAGTACGGCAACAATCTGCCGGTGACGCACCCGCTGAATATCCGCGCGCAGGAAGCGGCCGAACGCATCCTCAAGGAAAGCAACGGCCGCGTCGACATCAAGATCTTCCCGAACAACCAGCTTGGCGGCGACACCGACATGCTGGCCCAGGTGCGTTCCGGCGGCATCGACTTCTTCACGCCGTCCGCCCTCGTGATCGCCACGCTGGTGCCGGTGGCCGCCATCAACGCGGTCGGCTTCGCGTTCAAGGACTATGACCAGGTCTGGAACGCCATGGACGGCGCGCTGGGCGCCCACGTGCGCGCCGCCATCGCGCAGCGCAAGCTCTATGCCTTTGAAAAGATGTGGGACAACGGCTTTCGCCAGACCACCAGCAGCAAGGGTCCGGTCAACACGGCCGCCGACATGGACGGCCTGAAGATCCGCGTACCGGTGAGCTCGCTGCCGATCTCCATGTTCAAGGGCCTGGGCGCCGCGCCGGCCAGCCTGCAATTCAGCGAGGTCTATTCGTCGCTGCAGACCAAGGTGGTGGACGCGCAGGAAAACCCGCTGCCGATCATCCAGGTCGCCAAGCTGTACGAAGTGCAGAAGTACTGCTCGCTGACCAAGCACATCTGGGACGGCTACTGGTTCATCGCCAACGGCCGCATGTGGGAAGGCCTGCCCGCCGACCTGAAGACGGTCGTCGCGCGCGGCATCAATGAAGCGGGCCTCGCGCAGCGCGAAGACATCAAGAAGCTCAACGCCTCGGTGCAGTCCGACCTGGAATCCAAGGGCCTGGTGTTCAACCAGCCGTCGGCCGACAGCTTCCGCGAGCAACTGCGCACCGCAGGCTTCTACAAGGAATGGCAGGGCCGCTTCGGCAATGAGGCCTGGGGCCTCCTGGAGCAGTCCGTCGGCAAGCTGGCCTGAGGTCGCGCGCCATGGCCTCCCTGTCCGCTCCCCACGCCGCGGCGCCCGCGCTGCCGGCCAATCCCCTGCGCCGGGCGGCCGGCGCGCTCGACACCGTGCTGGGCACCGTGGTCGAACACGTTGCCGCAGCCATCGTGCTGGTCGAGATCATCGTCCTGTTTGCTGGCGTGGTGTCGCGCTACGTGTTCCATAGCCCGCTCGTCTGGTCCGATGAACTCGCCTCCATCCTGTTCCTCTGGCTGTCCATGCTGGGCGCCGTCGTGGCCCTGCGCCGCGGCGAGCATATGCGCATGACCGCGCTGGTGAACAACGTCAGCCCGGCCCGGCGGGCACAGCTGGAAACCGCGGCGCTGGCGGCATCGCTGGCCTTCCTGGTGCTGATCCTGGCGCCCGCCATCGAATATGCGCACGAAGAGCATTTCATCATCACGCCCGCGCTGGAGCTGAGCAACGCCTGGCGCGCCGCCGCCATTCCGGTCGGCATGGGCCTGATGGGCATCATCGCGCTGCTGCGCCTGTTGCGCACGCAGCCGCTGCCGCAGGTCGCGATGGCGCTGGCCGGCGTGGCCGCCGTCGTCGGCATCTTCTGGATGGCGCAGCCGCTGTTCTCGGGGCTGGGCAAGCTGAACCTGGTGATCTTCTTTGTGGGCATCGTCGCCGCCACCGTGTTTTCGGGCGTGCCGATCGCGTTTTCCTTTGCGCTTGCCACGTTCTCGTACCTGGCGCTGACCACCAACACGCCGATGGTCGTCATGGTGGGCCGGCTGGACGAAGGCATGTCGCACCTGATGCTGCTGGCGGTGCCGCTCTTCATCTTCCTGGGTTCCCTCATCGAAATGACGGGCATGGCGCGCGCCATGATTCAGTTCCTGGCCAGCCTGCTCGGCCACGTGCGTGGCGGGCTGTCCTACGTGCTGATCGGCGCCATGTATCTGGTGTCGGGCATCTCGGGCTCGAAGATCGCCGACATGGCGGCCATCGCGCCCGTGCTGTTCCCCGAGATGAAAAAGCGCGGCGCCAAGCCGGGTGACCTGGTCGCCCTGCTGTCGGCGACCGGCGCGCAGACCGAAACGATTCCGCCGTCCATCGTGCTTATCACCATCGGTTCGGTGACGGGCGTGTCGATCGCCGCCCTGTTCACGGGCGGTCTGCTTCCCGCCGTGGTGCTGGGCCTGGCCCTGTGCACCGTGGTCTGGTGGCGCTACCGCAAGGAAGACCTCAGCCTTGTGCAGCGCTTCACCTTCAAGGAGATCGGCCGCTTCTTCATGATCGCGCTGCCCGCCGTGGCCCTGCCCTTCGTGATCCGCGCCGCCGTCGTCGAAGGCGTGGCGACCGCCACCGAGGTCTCCACCATCGGCATCGTGTACTCCGCCGTCGTGGGCCTGTTGATCTACCGCTGCTTCGACTGGGCGCGCGTCAAGCCCATGCTGATCGAGACCGCCTCCCTGTCCGGCGCCATCATGCTGATCGTGGGCTGCGCAACCGCCATGGCGTGGGCGCTGACGCAATCGGGCTTCTCGGGCGACCTGGCCAAGCTGATGGCGGGCATGCCCGGCGGCAGCTACGGCTTCCTGGCGGTGTCCATCGTGGCCTTCATCATCCTGGGCAGCGTACTGGAAGGCATCCCCGCCATCGTGCTGTTCGGTCCCCTGCTGTTCCCGATCGCGGTGCAGGCCGGCGTGCACGAGGTCCACTACGCGATGGTCGTGATCTTTGCGATGGGCATTGGCCTGTTCGCCCCGCCTTTCGGCGTTGGCTACTACGGCGCCTGCGCCATCAGCCGCGTCGATCCCAACGAAGGCATCCGCCCGATCTGGGGCTACATCGGCGCGCTGCTGATCGGCGCCATGTACCTGGTGTCCGGCATCTCGGGTTCCAAGATCGCCGACATGGCGGCCGTCGCGCCCGTGCTGTTCCCCGAAATGAAAAAGCGCGGCGCCAAGCCTGGTGACCTGGTCGCCCTGCTGTCGGCCACCGGCGCGCAGACCGAAACAATTCCGCCGTCCATCGTGCTCATCACCATCGGTTCGGTGACGGGCGTGTCGATTGCCGCGCTGTTCACGGGCGGCCTGCTGCCCGCCGTGGTG
>JAEYVD010000830.1 GCA_023432075.1 Pseudomonadota bacterium
GCGTGGGAAAGCCCCGTAAAATCCCGCAGCCGCCGCGATATTTCGGCGAAATCTCCTGACTTTCGAGATGTACGTCGATCTTCTCACTCTTTACCTGTTGGCAGTCGGAACACTGCTTGTCAGCGCCGGCCTGATGTTCTGGGAGCAACGGGCCAATCCCAAACGCAGCAAGGAACTGCGAATCCTGGCCTCAGGGTTCGCCACGTTGGCTGTCGGCTGCGCGGCAGCTCTGTACCGCCGCGACCTGCCTGGCGTCAGTGGCGCGGCAATCAGCAATCTGGTCATCCTGGGCGGCTATCTGCTTGTGCTCAATGGCGTTGCCGCGCTGAGCGGACGGCGTTATGGGCGCACCTCCGTCTGTGTGCTGGTGGGGATGGGACTGACGTGGGTGATCGGCGGCGTGCCTTGGCTGGACATGATGTGGACGCACGTCAGCTCGGTGCCAATTGCGCTTGTCAGCGGATTGACGGCCTGGGAACTGTTGCGCTGCCAGGCGCTCAAGCCGCGCCGCTCGCGGTACATCGTGGTCGCGGTTGCCGGCGTGCATACCGCCCTGTATGCCGGACGCGCGTTTGTGCTGCCGTGGTTTGCGACCGAGCCCGGCGGACAGGTCCTGGCGCTGGCCGGCAAGCTCACCATCTATGAGGGCGTGCTGTATTCCGTGGTGCTGCCGATGATGCTGCTCAAGCTCATCCGCGACGAAACCCACAGCCAGTTGCTGATGGAGTCGCAGACCGATTACCTGACCCGCCTGGGCAACCGGCGCTGGTTCTTCGAGCAAGGCGCCCGCATCCTGAACGGCAAGGAAGGGCGGGGCACGGTGTCGGTGCTGGCGTTCGACCTGGATCACTTCAAGTCCGTCAATGACCGCTATGGACACCAGGCGGGCGATCAGGTGCTGAAATCATTTGCCGAAACCGCACGCGAGGTCCTCGGTCACGACACCATTCTTGCGCGCATCGGCGGCGAGGAATTTGCCGCGCTGCTGTGGGGCGATGACGCAAAGGGCGCCCACACGCTGGGCAAGGCCATGGCCGAGCGTTTCGCGGTCACGGTTTCAAACCGGATGGACGGGATTGGCATTGCCGCGACGGTGAGCATCGGGTTGGCACGCTTCGATGGCGAAACGCCCACCATCACGGACGCGCTGGCCATCGCGGACCAGGCGCTCTACCGTGCCAAATCGTTGGGCGGCAACCGGCTGGAACTGGCCGGGGTTCAAACGCCGGTCACGGCCTGAGCGGCTGCGCGCGGCGTTATGGCTGCGCCACGTACGCCTTGCGCGTGGCGTCGTACGCGTAGATGACGGCATCGGCCGGACCCAGCTTGCGGGTCTTGCCCGGGCCGGAGATGGTGTTGCCGGAGAACTGCACGGTCACGCGCGGCAGGTCGGCGGTGCCGGTGGCGCTGAAGACCAGTTCACCCTCGCTGCGCGTGCACGGCATGACGTCGCCGTCCGCACAGGCCGGACCGTTGTCCTCGCCTGCAATCACGTCGCCCGCATACGCCCACACGTTGTCCTTGGCCTCGTCCTGGCGTTTTTCCGGCGGCGTGAAGACAAGCAGGGTGTAGCCGCTGATCGTGATGCCGTTGTCGAACGTCTCGGTGGGCACCGCCAGCAGCAGCTTGCCGGCCGCCGTGCGATATTCATGCGGCTTGCGCCGCGCGTCGACTTCCGGCGGCCGCTCATACGCGCCGAATTCGCCGATGGTCGGTTCCATGCCGCGGAACTTCCAGGGGCTCGACGGCGACGCGGGATCGCGGATGAAGGTTGCCTCGGCAAGATTCACCGTCGTCATCGGACCGACGTCATCCTCGCCCGGCTTGCCATACCGCTCGGCGGTTTCCCACACGAAGCCCGTGTAGTACGGCATGCCATCCAGTTCGAAGGCGTGGCCGAACCAATAGGTGGCCACGCTGCCGTTGGCCACGTCGGCGGCGTCGGCGCCCTTGCTGTCGACCTGATGGATGGCATAGAGGACCGATGCGGCGTCCGGCAGTGCGATCTGCGCGCTGGCGGCGGGGGAAGGCGTGGACGCCGACGTGCCCGGCGTTACGCTGGCCGTGGGCGAGGCAGTGGGAGCTGCGGCAGGCGATCCTGCGGCAGGCGATCCTGCGGCGGGCGATCCCGCGGCAGGCGACCCTGCGGCGGGCGCTGCCGATTTCTCTTGCGCCGCGTTGCCCGGCGTCGGGCTCATGGCCGCGAATGCGGCCGTGATTGCCGCCACCAGCAGGGCGGCGGCTGCCGCGTTGCCCGTCCGCAAACCCTTTCCTTCCGACTTGCGTGTAGACGCCATGTCCTTCTTCTCTCTCTGTCGCGATATGCAGCCATCGCCGGTCGCCGCCGGCGCGCCTCAGGGGGTGCGGCGCGCGTGGGTGCCCCAGGCTGCAAGGGAATTAATAGTGCCAAATCAACTGGCGGCCTCGACCATAGAAGGGGGGCGCAAAGGGTGTCAAGGCAAGTCTTGGGCGGCCGCCGAGGCGGCGCCTGTCACCGGCGCCTGCGGGCAGGGCGGGCGCGTGCGTGCGTATGCCTAGGATTTGCGAGGTAATGCGAGGGATGTGCCGCGCCGGCCAGGGGGGACCAGGTGCTTAACGCCCTGTTACCTTGGCAATACTCCGGGTTACGGGCGAGGCGGTGGGTGCGGCAGGCGCGCGCGCGGCAGAACGTTACGTCAGCGGCGCACCGGCTGGAACAGCGCCGTGCCCGGGTGGGGCGCGCGGGCAAAGAGGATCGTCCCGGTCACCGATTCCGTGCAGAACAGGCTGCGTCCGTCTTCGCCACCAAAGGCGAGGTTGGTGGTGGACATGCCTTTGGGACTGCGCCACACCGTCAGCGGCTCGGCCCGGTGATTGAGCAACCAGACATAGCCAAGGCCGGGATTGCAGACAAGCAGATTGCCTTCGCGGTCCACGGCCAGGCCGTCCGGCCCGCTGGGGCCGTACGAGGTAAAGAACTGGCTCACCTTGCTGACGCTGCCGTCGGCCATTAGCGGCACGCGCCACACGCAGTTGCCGCGCGTGACGGCCAGATAGAGCACTTTGCCGTCGGGCGACAGGGCGACGCCGTTGGGGCTGGGCACGTTGTCCAAGAGGCAATCGAGCTGGCCATCCGGGCGCAGGCGGTACAGGCGTCCGGATGGATCATGCAGGCCGCTCTGGCCCTGGTCCGTGAAATATAGATTGCCTTGGGCGTCGAAGATCAGATCGTTCACGCCCTTGAAGCGCTCGCTGTTGCGGCGCGCCAGATAGGGCGTGACCGTGCCGCTGGCGACGTCCAGCGCCATCAGACCGTTCTTGTAGTCGGTGATGAGAAGCCGTCCGTCGTCCAGGAACTTCATGCCGTTGGGCTCGCCGTCGTACTCCGCCACCAATGACCATTCCCGGTCCGGGCTGATGCGAAAGACGCGGCCCCACGGAATGTCGGTCACGTAGAGGTTGCCGCCGCGGTCGAACACCGGCCCTTCCAGGAACGAGTCGGCCACGGCGCCGCCGCGGTTGGCGTCGGCCCAGTCGCTGCGTTTGGCGCGGCGAAAGCGCTCGGGCATGGGCGACCAGATCTCGAACGATTCCACCTGGGGCGCTTGCAGAAATAACATGGCGTCTCTCCTTGACCTTTACTTGGCGTCGAAGCCGATGTTGCGCGCCACGTTGCCGCACATCACGCCGCTGTCGGCCAGGATGCGGCCGAACTCGGCGGCGTCGGCCGCGCGCGGCTCGGCGCCCATCTTCGTGGCGAAGGGCTGCATTTCGTCGGACGCCATGGCCTTGGCGATCTCGCTTTGCAGCCGCTGCGTGACCGCCGCCGGCGTGCCCTTGGGCGCCCACAAACCGGTCCAGTTGACCACGCCAAAATCCTTCACGCCAGCT
>JAEYVD010000076.1 GCA_023432075.1 Pseudomonadota bacterium
TGCGCGACGCCATGGACACCATCGGCTCGGGCGACGGCGACATGACGCACCGCCTGGCCGTGGTCGGCCACGACGAAGTCGCGCAGATCTCGGCTTCGTTCAACGCGTTCGTGGAAAAGATCACCCACGTCTTGCGCGAAGTGCGCAGCGGCGTGCATTCGATGAGCGCCGCCACGCGCGAGATCGACATGGGCAACCGTGATCTGTCGCAGCGCACCGAAACGTCGGCCGCCTCGCTCGAGGAAACCTCTTCGGCCCTGCCCGAGCTGGCCTCCAGCCTGCGCCAGACCGAGGAAACCGCCGAGCACGCGACGCGCCTGGCCGACGAAGCCAGCGCTGTCGCCGCCCGCGGCGGCCAGGTGGTCAAGGACGCCGTCAGCACGATGGACGAGATCTCGCAGTCGTCGCAGCGCATTACCGAGATCATTCGCGTGATCGATGGCATCGCGTTCCAGACCAACATCCTGGCCCTGAACGCGGCGGTCGAAGCCGCCCGCGCGGGCGAGCAAGGCCGCGGCTTTGCGGTGGTGGCCGGCGAAGTGCGCACGCTGGCGCAGCGCAGCGCCGCGTCCGCGCAGGAGATCAAGACGCTGATCGAGGCGTCCGTCCAGAACGTCAAGAGCGGCACGCAGCGCGTGCAGGCCGCGGGTTCGACCATGACCGAGATCGTCGACGGCATTAACCGCGTGCAGCGGATGGTGAGCGAGATCCACGGCGCGATGGCCGAACAAAGCACGGGATTGGGTCAGATCGACCGCTCGGTCGCCGACATGGAACAGGCCACGCAGCAAAATGCCGCGCTGGTCGAGCAGTCCACGGCGGCATCCGGCATGCTGAGCGACCAGGCGCGCGTGCTGGCCGATGCGGTGGCGCGCTTCAAGCTGCGCGAGGAAGAAGCGGCCGGTTCGGCCAGGCTGATCGCGCTGCCCGCCTGATCGCAGGCGAGATCGGCGGGGTCCGCGGCGGGGCTTATTCCGCCGCGGAACCGCCCGCCGCGGGCGATCCCGCCGCCGCTGCCCCCACCTGCTTGAGCACGGCAACGGCCGTCGCAACGACCTGCCCGTCCGTGCTCAGCGCTCCTTGCATGAACACCAGCGAGGACGTCGCCCGCGCCACGCGGCCGCGCACTTCCAGAAACTGCCCCTCGCGCGCCGCCGCCAGAAAATGCGTGTCCAGCTGCACGGTCACGCAGGCGCGCCGGCCAAGCGCTTCCCACGCGATCGCGCTGATGCCGTGATCCAGCAACGCCGTCAGCAATCCGCCATGCACCATGCCAGCCTGATTCAGATGATCGGCGGTGGCCAGGAGGCCATACGCCCAGCCCTCGTCCTCCTTGCGCACCCACAACGGCCCGATCAGGCCCGCAAAGCCCGCAAGCCCTCGTTTGCGCCATCCTGGCGGCACGGGCGTTTCGACATCCGATTGCGTGGTCATGCGCTCAGCTCCTGGCGGCCATCAGTTGCGACAACGCGCGCGACTCGTCCTGCAGCGCGCGCGCCAGCGATTCGACGCGCGCCGCGTCAAGCTGTTCGGCCAATCCCGCGGCCACCAGCGCATGCGTCAGGCGCTGATGGCTGTCGAAGACGGGCACCGCGATCACGACGACGCCGTTGATGTAGTTGTTGCGGTCCACGCTGTAGCCCTGGCGGCGCACCGCGTCCACGTCGGCTTTCCAGACCGAAAACTCGGGCGCCTGATCCCAGCGCAAGGCCTTGAAGCGCCGCTCCAGTTCCTTCTCCGATAGGTCCGCGAAGGCCGCGACCAGCCGCCCTGTTGCGCTGATCAGCGCGGGAAAGCGGCTGCCCACGTCCACGTGCAGCCGGAACGGCGCGTTGGACCGCGACAACGCCAGCACGACCATGTGATCGCTGCCCGACACCTCGACGCCGATCGCGGTGACGCTGGCCGCGTTGGCGATCCGGTCCAGTACGGGTTGGGCCAGCGCGGGAAACGGATTGCTCTCGATCACGCTGCGCGCCAGCGTCAGCATGCCCACGCCCAGGCTGTAGCGCTTGGCGCCGGGATCGACCTTCACCAGGCCTTCTTCAACCAGGACGCGAAGAATGTGCAGGCAGGTGCTGGTCACCATGCCCAATTCCTGCGAGATGGCCTTGAGCGTCATGGGCTCGCCGCCCCGCCCGAGCAGGCGCAGGATCGCGATCGATCGCGTCACGGCCGGCACTGGCCGCACGCGCGGGCCGGCGGCGGCAAGGTCCGGGTTACTGGTTTCACTCATCGGTTTCTCCGTTTTTATTGCGGCAAGCATACCGTGCGGCGACCGCATCGCGGGTCCGCCACGATGCATGATAATTGTACATAGACAATTGCTAAACGCCGTTGACAATTTATTTGGCGGCGCGCATAGTGAGTTCCACAGGTTGCCGACCCACACAGGTACGACGAAATGACCAAGCTGACCGATACCCTTTCCTATGCGGACGCCCAGGCGCTTTGCGCCCCCGACAAGCTCTGGGAGCTGTTCGATGGCAACCGCGAACACATGAACATTGCGCACGAATGCATCGATCGGCACGCGGACAAGGCCGGGCCGGCGATCATCCTGGTGCGTGCGGCGGGCGGGGACGAGACCTACTCGTTCCGCCAGATCGCCGAGCAATCCTCGCGCTTTGCGCACTACCTGGCCGAACAGGGCATCCGCCCCGGCGACCGCGTGGCCGTCATGCTGGAACCGTCGCTGCCGTTCTACGTGGCCATGTTCGGCGCGATGAAGATGGGCGCGATCGCCGTGCCGCTGTTCACGCTGTTCGGCCCCGACGGCATCCGGCTGCGCGTGCAGGACTGCCAGCCGCGCATGCTGGTGACCAATGCCGAGAAGGCGCCGCTGGCCGCGGGCGGCGAGGACATGCGCGTCGTGATTGCGGACGAGGCGTTTCTCGGCACGCTGGCCGCCTATCCGTCGCACTACGAATGCCGCACGCGCGCCGACGATCTGGCCATCTTCCAGTACACGTCCGGCACGACCCGCGAGCTGCCCGACGCCGTCAAGCACACCCACCGCGCCCTGGTCACGCTGATGCTGGCCGCGCTGTACGGCACCGGCATCCGCCCGGGCGACCGCTACATGTGCCCGTCCTCGCCCGCCTGGGGGCATGGGCTGTGGCACGGCACGCTGGCGCCGCTGGCCTTGGGCGTCACCATCGGCGCGTATGCCGGCAAGTTCAACGCCGAGCGCCTGCTGCAGGCCTTGCAGGAACACCGCTTCAACAACATATCGGCTGCCGCCACCCATTACCGGATGATGCGCAACAGCGGCGCGGCCGGGCGCTACCGCTATCACCTGGACAAGGTGTCCTTCACCGGCGAACCCATCGACAGCGAGACCGCCGCCTTCGTGGAAGCGACTTTCGGCCGGCCGGTCTGCAGCATGTACGGCACGACCGAGATCGGGGTGTGCCTGGTCAATTACCCCGGCGCGCCGGACTTCACCGTCAAGGCCGGCTCGCTGGGCAAGCCCGTGCCGGGATTGCGCGTCGAGGTCCAGGACGCCAACGGCCAGCCCTGCGCGCCTGGCGAAACCGGCGAACTCAAGCTCTGGCGCCGCGACGCATGGGTCGCCACCAAGGACCTGGGCCGCGTGGACGAAGACGGCTACTTCTGGCACGGCGGCCGCGCTGACGACGTCATCATCTCGGCCGGCTGGACCATGAGCGCCGTCGAGATCGAAGACGCCATCCTCAAGCACCGCGACGTGGCCGAGGCCGCCGCCATCGGCGTGCCCGACCCGCTGCGCGG
>JAEYVD010000689.1 GCA_023432075.1 Pseudomonadota bacterium
CGCATGCCCGGCTGGGAGGAATACGTGAAGGCGGCCGACAGCTTTCTGTCCGACCGGATGCTGTACGCCAGCTCGTTTCCCTTCTGTCCCGTGCAAGGGTACAAAGAGTGGTTTGAGCGCTTGCCCATCCGCGAGGAAAACCTCAAGAAGGTCATGGGAGGCAACGCCCGGCGGCTGCTCGGGATTTAGCGCCGAACCCCGCGCGTTTCGCAACGCGCCCCCTACCAGGACGACTCTTGCATGGACATCCGGACCCTCTACACGCTGATAGCGATCGCAGACCACGGCAGTTTCGCCGAGGCCGGCAACACGATCGGCCTGTCGCTGTCAGCCGTGAGCATGCAGGTCCGCGCGCTGGAGGATGAACTGGGCATCACGATCTTCGACCGCAGCCGCCGCCCGCCGATCCTGACGGACACGGGCCTCGCGCTGGTCCACCGGGCGCGCGACCTGATCACGCATTGGGAGAGCATGAGCGCTTCGCTCAAGAAGGGGACGTCGGCCGGCCTGCTCAAGCTGGGCAGCGTGCACACCTGTGTGTCCGGCGTGCTGCCGCTGGCCCTGCGCCACCTGCAAAAGCAGGGGCATGGGCTGGAGGTTCACGTCACCACCGGGCTGACGCATGACCTGGAGCGGGCCATCTACCACCGCCAGCTCGATGTCGCCATCGTGACAGAGCCAGATGCGCCGCGCTCCGGCCTGGACTTCCTGCCCTTCGTCGAAGAAGAACTCGTCGTCATCGCGCACCGATCGGTGCAGGGCGCCAGCGACCAGGAAATCCTGGAGCAGACCCCGTACGTGCGGTTCAACCGCTCTGCCCGCGTCGGCCATCTGGTGCAGGAAGAAATGGTGCGCAGGCGCATCACGGTGCGATCGACCATGGAAATCGACAACCTGGAAGGCGTCATTGCGATGGTGGCCAATGGCCTTGGCGCGTCCGTGGTGCCGGCCAGGCGCGGGCGCAACGAGTTCCCGCCGGGGATCCGGGTCACGCCGTTCGGCTCTCCGACCATCAAGCGCCGCCTGGGCATCCTGGCGCCCCAGGAGAATCCCAGATCCCATCTTTCCCAGTTGCTGCTCGACGCATTGAAGTCGGTCTGCGCCAGCCAGACCCGATGACGACGCGAGGCGCATCCCTATTCCCGATCCGCAGTACGTAGCTCAGCAGTCCAGCAGTGCGTAGCCCAGCAGTCCAGTAGTCCGCCAACAATCACCGCGACGCCCCAAAAAAATCGAGCCGACTGGCCCGAGGGGCAGTTGCTGCCTGGCCAAACCCGCCCTGTTCGCAAATCGGCGGGTCGCGCCTACCGCGAACGAGGAGACAACACCGTGAAAGACGAACATCAACTTCTGTATGCACGCCGCCGTCTGATCAAGGCCATGGGATATGGGCTGGCGCTGTCGCCCTGGCTGGCGGCGCCCGCGCGCGCAAATTGGCCATCGGACAAAGCCATCCGCATGGTCATCCCGTTTTCGGCGGGCGGCGCCACCGATTTGCTGGGGCGCGCGCTTGCCTCCGAAATGGGCAAGGGACTGAACCAGACCATCGTCGTCGAGAACCGCGCGGGCGCCGGCGGCAGCGTGGGCGCGCAGGCCGTGGCCGGGTCACCCGCGGACGGCTATACGCTGTTGCTCGCTTCGGGCAGCATGTTCACCGTCAATCAGTTCATCTACAGCAAGCTGCCCTACTCGCTCAACGACTTCAGCCTTATCGCCAAGGTCGCCAGCGGACCGATGGTCATCACCGTCAATGCCGAACTGCCTGTCAAGAACACGCGGGAACTCATCGCCTACGCGAAGGCCCGGCCGGGCAAGCTCAGCTTTTCGTCCGCAGGGGTCGGCAGCCAGACGCATATGGCCGGCGAAGCCTTCACGGACGCGGCCGGCATTGAACTCATGCATGTCCCGTACAAGGGTGAAGGGCCCGGCTACACGGACCTGATGGCCGGCGTCATCCAGGTGGCGGTCGGCAACATCAATGCCATCGCGCCGCTGCTCAAGGGCGGCCGCCTGCGCGCGCTTTCCGTCACGGGCAAGGAGCGCACGGCCTTGCTGCCCGGCGTGCCGACCACCGCCGAGGACGGCGTGCCCGGCTTCGAGTTCACCGGCTGGTTCGCGCTGATGGCGCCTGCCGGCACGCCGCAAGCCGCGATAGACCGTCTGCTCGCGGTGGCAAATCGGGCCGTGGAGCAACCGGGCTTGAAGCGCTACCTTCAAGACCAGGGCATGGCCCCCACCATCGTGCCTGCCGGGGCGCTGCAAAAGGAGATTGCCGCGGAGTCCGCAAAATGGCAGGCTCTGGTGCAAAAGAAAGGCATCACCGCCAGCTGAACAACCGCAGGGCTTCGTCACGCGCCAGCCCTGCTTCGCCCATCGAGGTGCTGTTTCCCCCCATGCCCACCGAATCGCTTGCGTTTGTCATCCCCGTCATCTTCGTCGCCTACACGGTCTTCGGGATGACGGGATTCGGCGCGGCCATGGTCGCCGTGCCTGTGCTGGTCCAATTCATTCCCCTGCAACTGGCCGTGCCGCTGGTCGTCCTGTTTGACCTGACCTGCACGGCCCTGGTCGGCGGCAGAAACTGGAGACGCGTCAGCCTGGCTGAATTCAAGCGTCTGCTGCCCTGGATGCTGCTGGGCATCGCGCTGGGCGTTACGCTGCTGCGCGACGCTGGGGCCCGCTGGCCCCGGCTCCTTCTGGGCGCGTTCGTGCTGGTCGTGTGCATCCAGGGCCTGCGAGGCGCCCGGGGCGGCGCCAAGCCGCCGCTCAAGCCCTTCTGGGCGTTTACGTTCGGGGTATTCGGCGGCGTCTTCAGCGCGCTGTTCGGCACCGGCGGCCCCATCTACACGATCTACCTCTCGCGGCGCCTGGACGCCCTGGAGCAATTCCGCGCAACCATTTCGGTCGTGATCCTGCTAAGCGGGATCGTGCGCGCGGCCGCGTTCGGGGCCGCGGGGATGTACTCCAATCCGGACATCCTGCGCGCCGCCGCAGTGCTCCTGCCCGTCGCGCTCATCGGCCTGTACGCCGGCTCGCGCTTCAGAAAGCGCGTCTCTCCCGAACTGCTGAAGCGGTCCATCTTCGTGCTGCTTGCCATTGCGGGCGCCGGCGCGATCTACCGCGGGTGGATGTCGCCCGCATGAGCGCCATCGCGCCGCGCGGACTGGCAACCCGCGGCGCGGGCAGGCGGCCGCGTGCCCGCCGCCCGCCGCCACGATCACTTCGCCGTCGGCATCGCGAACTCCGCGCCCTTGCCGATGCTCTCCGGCCAGCGCTGCATGATCGACTTCTGGCGGGTGTAGAAGCGCACGCCTTCTTCGCCATAGGCATGCATGTCGCCAAAGAGGCTGCGCTTCCAGCCGCCAAAGCCGTGCCAGGCCATCGGGACCGGAATGGGCACATTGATGCCCACCATGCCGACCTCGATGCGCCGGCCGAATTCGCGCGCCACGTTGCCATCCCGCGTAAAGCAGGCGACGCCATTGCCGAACTCATGCGCGTTGATGAGGTCCACGGCTTCCTTCAGGTCCTTGACCCGCACGCAGCCCAGGACCGGACCGAAGATTTCTTCCTTGTAGATGCGCATGTCGGGCGTGACGTGGTCGAACAACGTGCCGCCCATCCAGAAGCCGTCGCCGCACCCCTCGCCTGCCTGCGCGCCGTTAAAGCCTCGGCCATCGACGAGCAATTGAGCCCCTTCGGCCTCGCCCTGCGCGATGTAGCCGCTGATGCGCTCGTGCGCGGCGCGGGTCACGATCGGACCCATTTCGGCGGCCGGGTTCTCGCCGTCCAGCACCTTCAAGGCCTTCGTGCGCGCGATCAGCCTGGGCAGGAGGCGGTCGGCCACGTCGCCCACAAGCACGGCCACGCTGATCGCCATGCACCGCTCGCCCGCCGATCCGTAGCCGGCGCCGATCAAGGCATCCACGGCCTGGTCGATATCGGCATCGGGCATCACCACCATATGATTCTTCGCGCCGCCCAGCGCCTGCACGCGCTTGCCCAGGCGGGCGCCCGTCTCATAGATGTAGTTGGCGATCGGCGTGGATCCGACAAAGCTCACCGCCTTCACGCCGGGATGCGTGAGCAGCGCGTCCACGGCGACCTTGTCGCCCTGCACCACGTTGAACACGCCATCGGGCAGACCTGCCTCGCGCAGCAGTTCGGCGATGCGCAGCGACGGACTGGGATCCGTCGGGCTGGGCTTGAGCACGAACGTGT
>JAEYVD010000240.1 GCA_023432075.1 Pseudomonadota bacterium
TGCGCTCCTGGAGCTGGCCCAGTTCTGCCAGCGCCTCGGGGTGCTGACGCCATTTCAGGTCCGGATTGCGGCGCAGGGTGCCGATGCCGCTGCAGGGCGCATCGACCAGCACGCGTTGCGCCTTGCCGGCCAGGCGCTTCACGCGCGCATCGTTTTCATTGTCGATCACCACCGGCACCACGTTCGACAGGCCGCTGCGCGCAAAGCGCGGCTTGGCGCGCGCCAGTCGGGCCGCCGAGACGTCAAAGGCGTAAAGACGGCCGGTCGAACGCATCAGCGCGCCCAGAAGCAGCGTCTTGCCGCCCGCGCCCGCGCAGAAATCGATGATCATCTCGCCGCGCCGGGGCGCGACCAGGAGCGCGAGCAACTGGCTGCCCTCGTCCTGGACTTCGATGCTGCCGTTTTCGAATTGGGGCCACCGATTGATGGCGGGCCGCCCTTCCATGCGGATGCCCCATGGCGAAAAAGGCATCGCCGTCGGCGCATAACGCCCCGCGCTTTGCTGCAGTTCGGCCAGCATGACGTCGCGCTCGGTCTTGAGCGGATTCACGCGCAGGTCCAGGCTGGCCTGGCGGTTCAAGGCCTCGACCAGCGTGTCCGGGCTTTCCATGGCGCTCAGGCGCTCATCCAGCCAATCGGGAATGCTGCCGCGCACGGCGCGGGGCAAGGTGGCCACATCGATGCGCGACACGCGCTGCAGCCATTCGGCTTCGGCGGCGTCCATGCCCTCTTGCAGGGATTCGGCGCCCACCGTCGCATTCAGACCCAGGATGGCGAGGCGGCGCGAAGCGGGGCCGACGCCGCTTTCCGCGTACTGGCGGTAGCGGCGCAGGTGACGCAGGACGTCATAGACGGCCTCGGCAACTTCAGAGCGGTCGCGCGCGCCCAGATTCGGGTGCTGGCGCAGCCAATGCGACAGCGAGGCATCGGCCGGATAGGTCCATTGCAGGATCTCGCCCAGCACGCGCTGCACCTGGTCGATGCGGATGGCGCCGTGCGAGAGGCGCGGGCGATTCGATTGGGGTTTGTGCGCGGCGTGATCGCGCTCGCCGCCACGCTCGCCGCCGCGGTGTTCGCCACGTTGGCCGCCGGAGGCACGGGAATCGAAGGAACGGGAATCCGGGCGTCCTTGCCCTTCCCGGCGGTCTTGGCCGTACGAATTGCGGTCGCCGCCACGGGCTTCACCGCGATCCTGGCCATACGAACCCCGGTCGCCGCCGCGGCCTTCGCCGCGCTGACCGCCGAAGGACGAGCGGGTGTCCGAACGGCCTTGGCCCTCGCGGCGGTCCTGGCCGTACGAATTGCGGTCGCCGCCGCGGCTTTGACCACGCTCCTGCCCATACGAACCGCGCTCGGCGCCACGGCTATCGCCGCGCTGGCCGCCGAAGGACGAGCGGGAATCCGAACGGCCTTGGCCTTCGCGGCGTTCCTGGCCATAAGCATTGCGGTCGCCGCCGCGGCCTTCGCCGCGATCCTGTCCATACGAACCGCGCTCTGCGCCGCGGCTTTGACCGCGCTCCTGTCCATACGAACCGCGCTCGGCGCCACGGCTTTCACCACGCTGGCCGCCGAACGCGGAGCGGGATTCCGAACGCCCCCGGCTCTCGCCGCGGTCCTGGCCATAGCCGCCGCGATCGCCGCCGCGATCGTCGCGGGCGCGGTCGCCGGATTCGGACCGGTCGCGGGGCGCCGGTTTGCGGGCGTCGCCCTTGGGGCGGGAGAAGAAGGATCGGCCGTCGCGGCCTTCCGTGGCGGCGCCGTAAGAGCCGGCCAGTCGGGAACGCGGGGATTGGGGTTTGGTCATGTGGTGTATTCCAGTGGGGCGCAGGCGCTCGCGCCCGATAAATGCTTTTCAGGCCGTCAGACGGCCGGCGTCCAGGAAAAAAGGCGCACGGGGTCGCCCTGGACGGCCACGCGGTGATCGTTTGTCAGGGTAACCCGGCCTTCGGCGAGCCAGCGAACGGCAGCCGGAAAAGCCTGATGCTCGACGGCCAGCACGCGCTCGGCCAGCAACTCCGGGGTGTCGCCGGCCAAAACCGGCACGCAACCCTGGGCAATGATGGGGCCGTGGTCCAGGACCGGGGTGACGAAGTGCACGGTGCAGCCATGTACGCGCACGCCCGTGGCCAGGGCCTGGGCGTGCGTATGCAGCCCCGGAAACGCGGGCAGCAGGGAGGGATGGATATTGACCAGGCGGCCGGCGTAATGATTGACGAAGCCGGGCGTGAGCACTCGCATGAAACCGGCCAGGATGACGTAATCGGGGTCGTAGCGATCGATTTCGGCGGCCAGCGCGGTGTCGAAGGCCTCGCGGCTGGCGTAGTCCTTGTGATACAGGGCGGCCGTGGGGATACCCTGTTCCGCGGCCCATTCGAGGCCGCCGGCGTCAGGACGGCTGGCGATGACAGCGGCAATTTCCGCTGGCCAGGATTCGTCCCGGCAGGCCTCGGCCAGCGCCTGCATGTTGCTGCCCCGTCCCGAGATCAGGATGACGAGGCGGCGCTTGATAGAAGATATTTCCGGCAAGATGAAGAATTCCAAGGGAAATCGGGCGGGTCCGCCCCCCGTGATCCGAAAGCGGAAAACGGCCCGTGCGCGCAGCGCGCAAGCGCCTGCGCGCACGGCGCTGGCGGGATACGAACAAACCCGTAATCCAAAATTGTAAACTCTCGCTCGTGAAACCATCGCTGCGTATCTACCGATCCCTGCCCCCGCCCGACCGGCGCGCCCCTTGCGCGCTGACGATCGGCAATTTCGACGGCGTCCATCGCGGCCATCAGGCCATGCTTGC
>JAEYVD010000242.1 GCA_023432075.1 Pseudomonadota bacterium
CACGCCGGCGCACGATGTACACATCCCGCGTAATGTCGGGATCCAGCACCGGAATCGACTTCAGGCCATAACCATGCGCCTCGAACAATGCCGGCATGATGGTCACGAAATTGCCCGACTGCACCAGTCCGATCATGGTGGCCAGCTGATCCACTTCGATGGTCCAGGGCAACTCCAGCCCGCGGGCATTGAGGACGCTGTCGATCTGCAGGCGGGTGGAACTGACCGGATTCAGTCCCACCACCGGCAGGCCGGGCAACTTTTTCCACGACAGCTTGCGGCTGCGTGGCGCCAGCGCAGAACGCTCGGCGTACACCAGGTTAAAGCCATAGGTAGCGACGCGCTCGGCCTCCAGGGTGGGGCCGAATGACACCGGCGTGGTGATACCGAATTCCACCTCGCGTTCTTCAACCAGGCCCGTCGTGACGGTGGCGTTGCCGTCGCGGATCGACAGATACACCTGCGGATGCCGTGCATAGAACTCGGGCAGTACCTTCGGCAGCACCGAATAGCCTACCGAGGCCACCGTGCTCACCATCAGCGTGCCTTCGTGCCCCCGCGCGCGGCGGGCTGCCTCGGTCAGGCTGGCATCCATCTGCGTCACGATAGGCAGCACGCGCTCGTAGAGCGCGCGGCCCACCGACGTCAGCACCACGCTGCGCGTCGTGCGTTCGAACAACCGTCCGCCAATTTCCGACTCCAGCTTTGCGATGCGCCGGCTCAAGGCCGACGTCGTGACGCACAGCAACGCGGCCGCCGACGTGTATTGCCCCATGCGCGCCACGCAGCAGAACGCGCGGATGTCCTCCAGATCGTAATTGATTCGCATGGATCAATAATCGTTGAAATTTTTTCGATAGACGTAACTATACGCGCTGGCCGAACATGCCGGCATTACTTCGACGAGCCATCATGAATCCACAAGGCAAGGGCATTTTCCTGAAATCGATGAGCAGCTTCTTCGTGGGCGGCGCGACCGCCGTGCTGGAAGGCCTGCCGGTCGAATATCGCAGCATGGTCCTGAACGGATCGCCGCGCGAGGTCAACCCGAACGGAGAACAGGTCTATGGGCAGATGTATGTCCAGGAGTACCGCCTGGCGCAGCCCCGCCATCCGGATCCGGTTCTGCTGTGGCATGGCGGGGGCATGACCGGCTGCACCTGGGAAACGACCCCGGATGGCCGCAACGGCTGGCTGTGGAAATTCCTGGACGCCGGTTACGACGTGCTGGTCAGCGATGCGGTGGAACGGGGCCGTTCGTCATGGGCACGGTTCCCGCAGGTGTATCGCGAGGCGCCCGTCTTTCGCACCAAGCGCGAGGCCTGGACGACGTTTCGCATCGGGCCTGTCTACGACCCGGACCCTGCGCTGCGCGAATCCTATGCAGGGCAACAGTTTCCCACCGAGGCGTTCGACGCGTTCGCCAATCAATGGGTGCCGCGCTGGCCGGGCCACGAGTCCATGATCCTCGCGGCCTACGAAGCGTTGATCGACCGGGTGGGACATTGCCATATCGTGGCCCACAGCCAAGGTGCGGGCTTTGCAGCCGAAATTGCGCGCCGCCGGCCAAGCGCGGTGCGCCGGGTGGTGGGCGTGGAGCCCGGCGGCATGCCGCAAGCGGCGCCGATTGAAGCGCTGCCGCCGCATCTTGTTGTGTGGGGCGACTTCATCGAACCATCGGGGTCGCACTGGGTCGGCTACCGCCAACAAGCCGAGCGTTACCTGGATTCCATACGCGGGTGCGCCGACGTAACGGTGCTGGACCTGCCCGAAAGCGGCATCGCGGGCAATTCGCACCTGCCGATGATGGACCGCAATAGCGACGAGGTGTTCCAACGCGTCCTGAACTGGCTGCAAAGCTAAGGCAACACAAACGACAACAACGGGAGACAACCATGAATATCCGAACCCTTTCCAGCGCGGCGCTGCTGGGAGCCCTTGTGTTGGGAGGCACCAGCGCGGCGCATGCGCAGGCCTACCCCGCCCATCCCATCAAGCTCATCGTGGGCTACGCGCCGGCAGGCTCGGTGGACACGTTCGCTCGCATCATCGCCCCCGAACTGGGTCGCGAACTGGGCCAGACCGTGGTCATCGAGAACGTCGCGGGAGCCGGCGGCATCATCGGCGTCACGCGCGCCGTCAACGCCAAGCCCGATGGGTACACGGTACTGATGGGCATCGTGTCCGACGTCGTGATCGCGCCCATTCTGCAATCGTCGGCCAAGTACACCTACCGCGACCTGGCCGCCGTCGCGCCGCTGGGCACAAGCGGCGTCGGCGTGGTGGCGAATCCGAACCTGGGCGTGAAATCTTTCGGCGACCTGATTGCGCGCGCCAAGGCCAACCCGGGCAAGCTGACCTACGGCGCCACCGGCGTCGGCTCGCTGCCGGCCATCGCCATGGAGAGCTTCAAGCTCACCACCGGTACGGACATCACCTTTATTCCCTATGCAAGCGCCTCGAAGATCGCGACCGATGTCATCGGCGGGAATGTGGATATCGCGGTGTCCGGGTTACCCGCCCTGCTTGAACTGATCAAGAGCGGCCGTGTGACGGGCGTGGGCGTCATGAGCCGCGACCGCGACATCGGCAACCCGGATTTGGCGTCGGCGGGTGAAACACCGGAACTCAACGGGATGGACTATTACTTCTGGACCGGAATTTTTGCACCGTCGAATACGCCGGAACCTATCGTCCAGACATTGAACGCCGCGTTCAGCCGCGTCATGGCCAAGCCGGAGATCCAGGCACGGTTCAAGGAATTGGGCGTAAAGGTCAGCCCGCCCACCTCGCCCACGGCGTTTGGGCAGTTCGTGGCGAGCAGCGATGCGCAATGGCAAAAGCTGATCGAAGACGCGAAGATCCCGCGGCAGTAGGAGGAAGGGACACAACAAAATGGCCCCAAGCTTTGTGAGCTTGGGGCCATTTTTTCGTCCTACCGATTGGTGGTCCACAGGATGGGCCACCAATCGTCTTTTCTTGCACTGCGGAAATCCGGAGACCCGCATGAATATTGGTCGGGGCGGTGGGATTCGAACTCACGACCCTCTGCTCCCAAAGCAGATGCGCTACCAGGCTGCGCTACGCCCCGAAGGGTGGAGACTATACCAGAAACCGGTGTATGGCGTCCGCTGCACCCGCCCCTGCGATCAGCCGAAGCGGCCCGTGATGTAGTCCTCGGTTTCCTTGCGCGAGGGCTTAACAAAAATCTGGTCGGTTTGACCGAATTCCATCAGTTCACCCAGGTACATATACGCCGTGTAGTCCGAGCAACGCGCGGCCTGCTGCATGTTGTGCGTCACGATCACGACGGTGTAGTCGTTCTTCAGTTCGGCGATCAGTTCTTCGATCTTGGCGGTGGAGATGGGATCCAGCGCCGAGCACGGCTCGTCAAGCAGCAAGACTTCGGGCTTGATCGCGACGCCGCGGGCGATGCACAGGCGCTGTTGCTGGCCGCCGGACAGGCTGTTGCCGCTTTGGTGCAGCTTGTCCTTCACTTCGTTCCAGAGCGCGGCCTTGCTCAGCGCCCATTCCACGCGCTCGTCCATCTCGCCCTTGGACAGGCGTTCGAACAGACGCACGCCGAAGGAGATGTTGTCGTAGATGCTCATGGGGAACGGCGTGGGCTTCTGGAAGACCATGCCGACCTTGGCGCGGATCAGCGAGATATCGGTCTTGGCCGTCAGCAGGTTCTCGCCGTCCAGGAGGATTTCGCCCTCGGCGCGCTGGCCGGGGTAGAGCTCGAACATGCGGTTGAACGTGCGCAGCAAGGTCGATTTGCCGCAGCCCGACGGGCCGATGAAGGCGGTGACCTTCTTCTCCTGGATCGACATGTTCACGTTGCGAATCGCGTGGAACTTGCCGTAGTAGAAGTTCAGGTCCTTGACCTCGAGCTTGTTCTTGACTGCGGTAGCGGTGTTTTCCATTGCATTTCCCTTGGCTCCGGCGCGGCTGGCGCGCCGGGATAGCGATCTTTACTTGCGGAACAAGTTGCGGGCGATGATGTTGATGCCCAACACCAGCAGCGTGATCAGCGTCGCGCCGGCCCAGGCCAGGTTGTTCCAGTCCTTGAAGGGGCTGGCGGCGTATTGGTAGATGACGACCGGCAGGTTGGCCATCGGCCCGTTCATGTTCAGCGACATGAACTGGTTGGACAGCGCGGTGAACAGCAGCGGCGCGGTTTCGCCGGAGATACGGGCGATGGCGAGCAGCACGCCGGTGATGATGCCGGACTTGGCGGCGCGATAACACACCATGGTGATCATGCGCCACTTCGGGCAGCCCAGCGCGGCGGTGGCTTCGCGCAGGCTGTTGGGCACCAGCAGCAGCATGTTGTCGGTGGTGCGGACCACGACGGGAATCACCAGGATGGACAGCGCAACCGCGCCGGCCCAACCGGAGTAATGCCCCACCTGCGCCACGTACACGGCATAGATGAACAGACCGATGATGATGGACGGCGCGGACAGCAGCACGTCGTTCAGGAATCGCGTGGCGGGCGCCAGCCAGCCGCGCTGGCCGTATTCGGCCAGGTAGGTGCCCGCAAGAATGCCCACCGGCGTGCCGATCAGCGTGCCGACGCCCGCCATCATCACGCTGCCGAGAATGGCGTTGAGCAATCCCCCCGCCTGGCCCGGCGGCGGCGTGATTTCGGTGAAGAGCGTGTACGACAGCGCGGGAGCGCCCTTCATCAACAGCGTCAGAATGATCCAGAACAGCCAGAACAGGCCGAACAGCAATGTCGTCATCGACACGGCGAGCATGATGCGATTGACCACGCGGCGCCGGCGATAGATGCCGTTCTGCATGTTGAGTACGGATTCAGCCATGGTTTTTCCTTGTGCTTCCGGGCGTCAGGTCTTCTTGCCTTCGCCGGCGGACAGGCGGACCAGCAGCGCCTTGGCCAGGGCCAGCACGATGGTCGTGATGAGGAACAGGATCAGGCCCAGTTCCAGCAACGCCGCCTTCTGGATGCCGCCCGCCTCGTTGAATTCGTTGGCGAGCGCCGAGGCGATGGAGTTGCCGGGCGAAAACAGCGAGCCGGACCACTTGAACGCATTGCCGATGACGAAAGTCACGGCCATGGTTTCGCCAAGCGCGCGGCCCAGGCCGAGCATGATGCCGCCGATGACGCCCGACTTGGTGAAGGGCAGGACCACGCGCCACATCACTTCCCAGGTCGTGCTGCCCAGACCGTAGGCCGATTCCTTAAGCATCGCGGGGACCAGCTCGAACACGTCGCGCATCACGGCGGCGATGAACGGGATGATCATGATCGAGAGGATCAGGCCAGCGGTGAAGATGCCGATGCCGAACGGCGGGCCCGCGAACAGTCCGCCGATGATGGGCAGACTGCCCAACGTTGCGATCAGGAACGGCTGCACGTACTGCTGGAACACGGGCACGAAGACGAACAGGCCCCACATGCCGTAGATGATGGACGGGATGGCCGCCAGCATTTCGATGGCGGTGCCCAGCGGGCGGCGCAGCCAGGTCGGCGACAGTTCAGTCAGGAAGATGGCGATGCCGAAAGACACCGGCACGGCGATGATCAGCGCGATCGCGGAGGTCAGCAATGTGCCGATGATCGGCACGACCGCGCCGTAATTGGAGTTGACCGGATCCCAGTCATTGAGCCACAGGAACGACAAGCCATATTTGGCCAGCGATTCGCGGCTGCCGTAGATGAGGGAGATGAGAATTGCCGCCAGCAGAATGAACACCAGAAAGGCGAACAGGCGGGTCAGATTCTTGAACAGCGCATCCATCAGCGCGTTTTTTGTTTGCTTCATAGGCGAAGGCGTGCCGGTAGTCACGGAATCCGCCACGCTGGGCGGAAGCGGCACACTATTATCCATTACCGCGCTCATGGATGGACTTTCCTTAGGAAACCTGGGGGGAACAGCAGGTAGGTCGATTTACAGGCGGCGGCCCCGCCCGCCTTGTGGCGTCGGGGCCGCGCGTTACTGATTTACTTCCAGACAGCCTGGCCGTCGGCGGACTTCACTTCGCCCCAGGCGGCGCGGATTTCCTTGGTCACGGCTTCCGGCAGCGGCACGTAGTCCATGGCTTCAGCCGACTTGGCGCCGTTCTTGAAGGCCCAGTCGAAGAAGTCCAGCACCGCTTTGCCCTGAACCGGCTTGTCTTGCGACTTGTGGATCAGGATGAAGGTGGCGGCGGTGACGGGCCACGAATCGGCGCCCGGCTCGTCGGTCAGGACCACGCCCATGCCCGGCGCGCTCTTCCAGTCGGCGTTGGCGGCCGCGGCGGCGAACGCCTTTTGCTCGGGCTGGACGAACTTGCCGTCCTTGTTCTGCAGTTGCGTCCAGGCCAGCTTGTTCTGCTTGGCGTAGGCGTATTCAACGTAGCCGATCGAGTTCTTCAGCTGGCCGACGTAGGCGGCGACGCCTTCGTTGCCCTTGCCGCCCTGGCCGGTGGGCCACTTGACGGCCTTGCCTTCACCGACTTGCGACTTCCACTCCGGCGACACCTTGGACAGGTAGTTCGTCCAGCCGAAGGTGGTGCCCGAGCCGTCCGAACGGTGCACGACGATGATGTCGGCCGAGGGCAGCTTCAGGTCGGGGTTCAGCGCCTTGACGGCGGCGTCGTCCCACTTCTTGACCTTGCCCAGGAAGATGTCGGCCAGGACCTTGCCCGACAGCTTCAGCTTGCCCGGCTCGACGCCGTCGACGTTCACGACGGCAACGGTGCCGCCGATCACGGCGGGGAATTGCAGCAGGCCGTGCTTTTCCAGGTCGGCAGCCTTCATCGGGTCATCCGAGGCGCCAAAGTCGACGGTCTTTGCAATGATCTGCTGCTGGCCGCCGCCCGAACCGATGGACTGGTAGTTGACCGCGTTGTTGGTCGCAGCCTTGTAGTCGGACGCCCACTTGGCGTAGATCGGGTACGGGAACGACGCGCCGGCGCCGGTGACGTTGGCAGCCTGGACGGCAAAAACGGCGGCGCTCAGCGCGACGCCCACGGAAACTTGCTTGAAGACACGTTTGAACATCTGGGTTCCTTCTGTGCTCGTTAAAGGAGTCTTGGCAGGCTTTTTAGCTGCCTGTCTTTCAGCGACCCTCGCATCTTAGG
>JAEYVD010000244.1 GCA_023432075.1 Pseudomonadota bacterium
GCGCTGCCCGCGCGCAACGCGATGCGCTCGGCGCTGGTCGAACCGGTCAGCAGCGCCTTGGACAGCGGCGGCCGTTCGTAGGGTGCATGCGTTTCGGCGCCAAAGAGCGCCACGTCGCCTTCCACCCCCGCCGCGCGCAGGGCCCACGCGCACTCCACGCCCGCATGTCCCGCACCGATGATGGCGGTGTGAACCCGCTGCAGGGCCGATGTCGTTTCCATGATGCTCAGGCTCCGAATTTCAGGGAGATGCTGGCCTTGGTGGCGACCTGCTTCCAGCGCGCGAGCTCGGCGCGGTTCAGTTCCGCGAACGCATCGGCGCCCGTCGGCCTGGGCTCAAAGCCCGCAGCGCTCAAGGTTTCCACCGACTGCGGCAGCGCCATGCCTTCCTGCAACGCCGCGCTCAGCGTCTGCACCACCTCGGGCGGCATGCCGGCCGGGCCATACAGCCCCAGCCAGCTCGTCACATCGAAATCCGCGACGCCCTGCTCGGCCATCGTCGGCACCTCCGGCAGCTGCTTGCTGCGATAGCTGCTGGTGACGGCGATCGGGCGAATCGAACCCTTGCGGATCAGCCCCATCACGGGCGGCAGATTGCTGAAACTGAAGTCCAGGTTGCCGTTGACCACGTCCACCAGCATCTCGCCGCTGCCCTTGTAGGGCACGTGCAGCAGATTGGTGCCTGTGTGCTGCGCGAAGAACGCGGTGGTCAGGTGCACCGACGAACCGATGCCGTTAGAGCCGTAGTTCAGGCCATCCTTGCTGCGTTTGCGCGCCGTGGCAATCAGGTCGTCGACGCTGCGTATCGGCGAGTCGGCCCGCACGATCAGCACGTTGATGAATTCGGCCATCTGCGCAATCGGCGTGAAAGCGCGCGACGTGTCCAGCGGCAGGCCGGTCACCGTGGCCATCGGCAGCACCATGCCGCCCAGGCCATTGAGCAGCAGCGTGTAGCCGTCTGCCGGCGCGGATGCCACCTGCTGGCTGCCGATCATGCCGTTCGCGCCCGGGCGGTTCTCCACCACCACCGGCTGGCCGAACTTGCGGGTGAGGATTTCTCCGGCCAAGCGCCCCGCCACGTCCGTGACGCCGCCCGGCGGATACGGCACGATCAGGCGGATCGGCTTGCTCGGATAAGCGGCGCCGGCGCCCCACGACATTCCCGTCGCCGACATCGCGGCCGCGCCGGCAATGGCCTTCAGTACAGTACGTCTTTGCATGCTGCAACTCCAGGTATGGGCGAGCGCGTCCTGTCGGCGGTCAGGCCCCGAGTGGAAGGAAAACCATCGAATGCCGGCAGAAGGGCCGGCTCCGGCAACGGCGCTAGAAGAAGATCGTCAGCGCCTTCGATAAGAGGACGTTCTGGTCCAGGTGGATTTCGCGCGACAGAATGGTGAAGCGTCCGTCGCGCCTGCGCAGCACGTCCTCGCGCTTGCCCACGAACAGGTTCACTTCGGACTGCAGGCGGTTCTGGTAGATCAGAAAGCGCGAACGCACCCGCACCAAGTCGCCGCCACCGTCGTCCGGCGTCACGTCCAGCACGCGGATGTTGGTCACCAGATGCGATACGCGCGAGGCCGGTTCCTCGGCCCAATGAATGCCCGTCTTGATCTGCGCCACGCGCTGGCGCAGCGTGTCGATGCCTTCGTCAAACCACGCCGCATCCTGCTTGCCGGAGTATTCCTGCGCCATCGCGTCGCGGCGCACGTTGCGCGTGAGGGGCATGCGGTACGTGATGTCCTCGTCCAGCAGGCCCAGCCACTTGTCGAACTCGCGATGGTCCAGCAGGTCGGCCTCGAAATGCAGGAAGCGATGCGCCTCCCACCAGAGCAGCATGTCGTCCACGCTGTCGTCCTGCGCCACAGGCGGCGCGTTTTCCACGGTCGCGTTCATGCCGCCTCCTCCAGGCGCACCGCGCCCGCCATCAGTTGGTCCCACGACAGGCCGTTCATGAACTGCGCCCAGCGCCGGTAGTAGATCCGCGCGTTTTCCTCGGTGTATTCACCGTTGACCGCACAGCCCGGAATCTCGGGCACGTCCTGCCGGTGGCCCACGCCCATCTGGTAATTGAAATACAGCTCGCGCGACATCGCGCCCATGCTGGCCTCGGTGGCGCCCGTCCAGTTCTCCATGTCGTCCGATTCCGTCATGCCGCCCGGGCCGGAGTAGCGCAGGAAATAATGGCGCGCCGCTTCCTTGACTGCTTCGGGCGCATCCTTGTCCACCAGGTACATGCGCCACATCTCCATCTCGGTCGAACTGATCGGATGAAACACCGCCAGCGTGCGCGGCTGACGGCCGTGGAAGGACATATTCGGGAAGATCGTGCCCACGCTGGTCTGCACGCGCATCGCCGTGCCCAACGTGCGTTCGCGGTGTTCGTGGATCTCGCGGTAGTACGCCTCCACTTCCGGATAACGCCCATATTGCGGCGCGTACGGCCCTTCCTCGTAGAACGGCAGCCTGCCCAGCAGGCCGTGGCCCAGCTCGGGAAAGCAGATCGCCGAGCGCGTGGCGGACGCATCGCGCCGCCCCTTGCCGCCGCCCGGGCCGATGCCCACGATGTCCACGGATCGGTGGCTGATGTCGTGGTACAGGTCCCCAATGAAATTCTCGGGCGCGAACTTCCAGTTGCACTTCACGCGCCACTTCTGCACGCCGCCGATCACTTCAGAGCCGCCTGGACTGCCGTTGCGATGGTCCAGCGCCGCATCCAGGTACAGCCGCATGTTGCCGATGTAGTCCAGGAACGGCGGCGCGTTGGGATCCCACGTTGCCCAGATGGCGCCCTTGTAGTTCACCACCTGCGCCACCGTCTTCAGGCCCCACTGCTTCTTGTCCAGCTCGCCCTTGTAGTGCGTGGCGTGGCCGGGCACGCCGACCAGCTCGCCAGGCCGTTCCACCAGCTTGCCGTCGGTGGAAAAGCTCCAGCCGTGGTACGGACAGGTAAACGTCCGGTTGTTGCCGTGGTCATAGCGGCACAGCTTCATGCCGCGATGCGCACAGCTGTTCAGCATGACCTGAATCTGCCCCTGCCGGTCGCGCGTCAGGATCACGGATTCCGTGCCCATGCGCGAAACAAAGTAGTCGTCCGGCTTGGGCACCAGGCTTTCGTGCCCCACGAACAGCCACGCGCGCGAGAAGATCTGCTTCAGTTCCTGCTGGAAGATCTCTTCGTCCACGAAGATGGACCGGCTGACCAGTCCCTCGTCGGCGCGCACCAACTCATCGATCGTCTTCTGACCCATCACCACTTCCCCTTGGAGGATGCCCTTAGTGGGCGCCTACGGCTTGTCGGCCGTGGCCGCCGCTGTACGCAGACGTGCTTCCGTGTTGTCGACGTGCGTGCGCGCGTGCTGCCGTGCAAGTTCCACGTCGCCCTTCTCGATGGCGGCAAACAGCGCCTCGTGCTCCTTTTGCGCCTGCGCCCCGCGCCCCGCGATCTTGGCCGACCGCGAACGCGACACGCGCAGGTTCTTTTTGAGCAACACCGCCAGGAAATCGAAGAAATTCAGATAGTGTTCATTGCGCGTCGCACGCGCCACGCAGCGGTGGAACTCCATGTCGGCATCGACGCCCACCGCTACATCTCCGGACGCAATCGCGTCAGCCATCTTGCGCAGCGCCAGCCGCATGGCGGCCAGATCGTCCTCGTCACGCCGGGCCGCCGCCAGGGGCGCGGCCTCGATCTCGAAGCCCCGGCGCAATTCCACGATGCGCAGCACCTGATCCGCATCGCCAATGTCCGCGGCCTGCATGCGCAACACAGACGGCCGCGCCGTCTGCATGACGGTCAGCCCGCGGCCCTGCTTGCTCTGCACGATGCCATCGCCCTTCAGGCGGGAAACCGCTTCGCGCAGCACGGTGCGCGAAACGCCAAGACGGGTGGCGATGGTCTGCTCTGGGGGCAGCACCTCACCGACCTGGTAATCGCCGCTGGTGATCTCGTCCAGCAGCATCTCGGTCACACGATCCGTCAGATTGGGCTCCGACGTAAACGGCACGACCGCGTCTTTTTTCAACAGTACTCGGGAAGCTGAATCAGGCATAGGAAGTCTCGTCCGAAAACGTGCATCTCATTGCCAGCCCGCGTTGCCTCGGCTGTGGACACGCCCGGAGAGGGGTGTGTTGAAAATACGATAATCGTATAAGGATAGGGGCGGGTATTAGGGGAAGTGCGGGGGTGAGCCCCCTTTGCGCTTACCGTCTGTGACCCGGGACCGGCACAATCCCCGTTTATGATGCCAGGGTACGAGTGCACGCGAATGCGTTACTCTCCCCTCCCCAAATCAGTCTGCAAGGAGTTCCCTCATGGCACAAGCCTCCGCCCGTCACATCCTCGTTTCCACCGAAGCGAAGGCCAACGAACTCAAGACCGCCATCGAGAATGGCGCTGACTTCGCCCAGCTCGCCAAGGAAAACTCGAGCTGCCCGTCGAGCCGCGACGGTGGCAACCTGGGTACCTTCGGCCCGGGCCAAATGGTCAAGGAATTCGACACCGTCGTGTTCAGCGCCCCGGTCGGCCAAGTGCAAGGTCCGGTCAAGACGCAGTTCGGCTACCACCTGGTTGAAGTGACCAGCCGCAAGGACTAAGTCCTCGAAGCCGTACGGTAAAAGCCGCCGCCAGGAGCGATCCTGGCGGCGGCTTTTTTTCGTGCTCCGGCTGCGTGAATGGCACGCTGCAGCGCAGCACCGGATTCCCTATCAATTGATAATTTCTGTTCAGGTGACAGGACCCGAAGCCCTGCGACAGAATGGCCCACACCCGGAGGAGACAGCCGGGGCCATAAAGATCCGTAGCGACATATTCACAGCGGCAACCTGCCGCGCGCCAGAGGCCCATGAAACAGTCCAGAAAGGTCATCATCACCTGCGCCATCACCGGTTCGGTCCATACGCCGTCGATGTCGCCTCACCTGCCCGTCACGCCTGAAGAGATCGCCCGGTCGGCGCTTGATGCCGCCCAGGCGGGTGCGGCGATCGTGCACCTGCATGCGCGACAGGCGGACACGGGGCAACCCACGCAGGATCCGGCGTTGTACGCGCAATTCCTGCCGCGTATCAAGGAAGCTTCGGACGTGGTGGTCAACATCACGACGGGCGGATCGCCGGTGCTGCCGATTGCCGAGCGCATGGCGCCGGCGTTGCAGTTCAAGCCCGAAGTGGCGTCGCTGAACATGGGGTCGATGAACTTCGGGATGTACGAGCTGCTGGAGCGGTTCAAGACGTTCACGCAGGCTTGGGAGCGGCCGTATCTGGAGGGCAGCAACGACCTGATCTTTCGCAACACGTTCAAGGATATCGAGCACATCCTGTCGTCGTGCGGCGATAACGGCACGCGCTTTGAGATCGAGTGCTACGACATCGGCCATCTTTATACCGCCGCGCATTTCGTGGACCGCAAGCTGCTCAAGCCGCCGTTTCTGATCCAGTCGGTGTTCGGCATCCGCGGCGGCATCGGCACGCACCCCGAGGACGTGATGATGATGAAGCGCACGGCTGACCGGCTGTTCGGCGACGACTACATCTGGTCGGTGCTGGCCGCCGGCCGCAAGCAGACGCCGCTTGCGACGATGGCGGCGACGATGGGTGGGAACGTTCGCGTAGGCCTGGAGGATTCATTGTGGGACGGGCCCGGCGAGCTGGCAAAGTCCAACGCGGATCAGGTGCACCGCATCCGCCGCATCCTGGAAGACCTGTCCTTGCAGATCGCCACGCCGGACGACGCGCGAGCGACGCTGCAACTGAAGGGACGCGGCCACGTCGCGTTCTGAGTACATACACATCCACCCAGTGGGGAGACGAGACATGAAAAAGACGTTGCGCGCGACGGCATTGGCCGCGCTGTTGGGAATGGCAGGTGCGGCACAGGCCGATGACGGCGTGATCCGAATCGGGTTCATCACGGATATGTCCGGACTGTCCGCGGACGCCGACGGACCTGGCGGCGTCGAGGCGATCAAGATGGCGATCGCGGACCTGGGCGGCACGGTGGCTGGAAAGAAGGTGGAGGTATTGGTTGCGGATCACCAGAACCGGGCCGATATCGCGTCGTCCCGCGCGCGGGAATGGCTGGACCAGCGCGGGGTGAACATGCTGATCGCGGGCGCGAATTCGGCGGCGGCGCTGGCGATGGCGAAGGTGGCCGAGGAAAAGAAGACGCCGTTCTTCGTTGTGAGCGCGGGTGCGTCCGAACTGACGAACTCGCAATGCACGCCCTACACGGTGCACTACGTGTACGACACGGTGTCGCTGGCGCGCGGCACGGCGCGCGCGATGATGAAGGAAGGCAACAAGGATTGGTATTTCCTGACGGTGGACCATGCGTTCGGCCATGCGCTGGAGCGCGATGCTTCCAAGGTGGTGCAGGCCGACGGCGGCAACGTCAAGGGCCGGGTGCGGCATCCGCTCAACACGGCGGACTTCTCGTCGTTCATCCTGCAGGCGCAGGCCTCTGGCGCGCAGGTGCTGGGCCTGGCCAATTCCGCCAGCGACACCAGCAATGCGGTCAAGGCGGCCAACGAATTTGGACTGACGCCCAAGATGAAGATCGCCGGCCTGCTGGTGCTGATCACCGACGTGCACGCGCTGGGCCTGCCGGCGGCGCAGAATATGTATTTGACGACGGCATGGTACTGGGACCAGGACGACCCGTCGCGCAAGTGGGCGTCGCGCTTTGAGGCCGTGATGAAGAAAAAGCCCTCCATGCTGCAAGCCGGCGACTATTCCGCCGCGACGACCTACCTGAAGGCGGTGGAAGCCACCAAGAGCACCGACGGCGACACCATCATGACGTGGCTGAAGGCCAATCCCGTGAACGACTTTTTCGTCAAAGACGGCAAGATCCGCGCGGACGGGCTGATGGTGCACGATATGTTCCTGATGCAGGTGAAGACGCCTGCGGAATCCAAGGCGCCGTGGGACTACTACAAGCTTGTGGCGCGTGTGCCAGGCACCCAGGTGTATACGTCGCCCGAGGAATCGACCTGCCGTCTGATGAAGCCCTGAAGCGCTGACACCATGAATCAATCTGGAAATCCCATGACGACACCCGAGGCGATCGCCGCCCTTCCTGTTGACCTGTCTGGAAAGCGCGTCATCGTGACCGCGGGCGCGTCCGGCATCGGCGCCGCGCTGGCCGACGCCTTTGCAGAACGCGGCGCCCGCGTTCACTTGTGCGACGTCGATGAACAGGCGCTGGCCAGTTGCCGGCACCCGTGGGCGCGCGCGGACGTGGGCAGCCGCGACGAGATCGACCACTACATGCAGACCGCGCTAGCGCATCTGGGCGGGCTGGACGTGCTGGTGAACAACGCCGGCATTGCCGGGCCCACGGCAGGCATCGCCGACATCACCGCGCAAGAGCTGGATGCCACGATGGACATCAATCTGGCCTCGCAGTTCCACACGGTGCGACACGCGTTGCCCGCCCTGCGCGCGTCGGGCGGCGGCAGCATCATCAACATCAGTTCGGTGGCGGGACGGATGGGCTTACCCATGCGCACGCCATATGCGGCCACCAAATGGGGCGTGGTGGGCCTGACGC